>CALKMQ010000122.1 GCA_938092125.1 uncultured bacterium | reverse complement strand
TCAGAGCTTGCTACTGAAGTGAATACAAAAACTGAAAATATTGGGGCTAGGAGACTTCATACGATTATGACGACCTTGCTTGAGGAGCCGCTATATGAACATCCAAAAAAGGGTCAAACAAAATTAAAAATCACCGCAAAGTATGTGAAAGAAGCTTTGGGCGATATTGTTTTTGACGAAGATTTAAGTAGATACATTTTATAAGGAATAAAAATGAAACATTTTTTACATATATCAGATTATAGTGATTCAGAATTATGGGAAATACTAAAATTAGCAAAAGAATTAAAATCTAAATTTCATTTAAGAGCGGATTATAAAATTTTTCAAAATAGGTCTCTTGCAATGATATTTGCTAAACCGTCTGCTAGGACCAGAGTTTCATTTGAAACTGGTTTTGAATGGATGGGGGGGCACGCACTTTTTCTTGGGCCTAATGATATTGGGATTGGTAAAAGAGAAGCTATTAAAGATATCTCGAGATTGTTTAGTAGATATAATGATGTAATAATGGCCCGCCTCTTTAACCATGATCATATACTAGAATTAGCAGAGTATTCTACAATTCCCGTAATTAATGGACTAACAGACTATAATCATCCATGTCAAATTATGACGGATATATTTACTGCCTGGGAATATCTTGAAGTCATTGATAATCCAAAAATTGTTTACATGGGAGATGGAAATAATATTGTTCATTCTTGGTTGCAGTTGGCAATGAAAATACCAATAGAATTTGTGTGTTGTTGTCCAGAAGGTTTTAAACCAGATGAGGTTACCTTGCAAAAAGCTATTGATTCTGGAATTTCAAAAATAAATATATCGCATAACCCAAATGAAGCTATTCTTAATGCTGATATTGTTTATACAGATGTTTGGGCTTCAATGGGTCAAAAAGATGAGGCAGCTGAACGAGAAAAGTTATTTTCTAGTTTTCAGGTCAATGAAGATTTGATAGAAAAGTCTGGTAAAAAAACACTATTTATGCATTGTCTACCTGCAGAAAGAGGAAAGGAAGTCACTGATGGTGTTATGGAAGCTGATTACTCTATTGTATTTGATCAAGCAGAAAATAGAATGCACGTGCAAAATGCAATTATGGCTTATTTATTTGAAAAAAATAAATAGAAATATTTTTCCCCTCAATTACTAGTAATCCATATCCATTCCGCCGCCATTACCACTGCCGCTAAAATTACGCCTGTTCCATTTCTTCTTTTGTTGCTTCCCAAAGTTATAATTTAGGTTAATGCTCATGTATTTTTGTTGGCGTCTTCGTTCAGCATTCATTAATTGTGTGTAGGTTTCTTCAGAAATTGGGTTGGTAATTTGATTATTGGTATTAATAACAAATTTCTTTGTGTCAAAAATGTCATCAATTTTCACCGTTACACTTAATTTATTATTTAAAAAAGACTTTTGAATACCCAAGTCAGCACTAAAGTTTCCAGGGCTACTTCCAGTTGTAAATTTCATATCACCTCTTCCCCCCATTGATAACTCTATCCTGGCAACTCTAGGAAGATTAAGTGTTAACATGCTTCTGTAGTATGCACCTTCTGAATTACCATTAAGGTCAGATTCTCCATTTCCAGAGGTTTTTCTATTCCAAGACCAACGAGATAACATGATATTAATTAATGGCATTGGGCGATAATTTAATATCAGGCTGCTTCCAATATTTTCTGAATTTTCTGAATTATCTGCAGTCATTATTTCATAAACTTTTCCTTCGTATTCAAACATGTCTCTATCCCACCACATGATATTATCTTTTACAAGCTTATATGAAATACCAGCATTTACATTCAGTTTCCTTGAATTACTTGAAAATTTCATTTCTGCTACATCTGCATATTCAGGATCAAGGTAAGGATTTCCGTTACGTATTCTTGAAATATCAAAAGTGTTTCTTGGGAAAGGGCTTATGGTGCGGCGGCCAGGTCTGTTTACTTTTTTTGAATATCCAAGCTGTATTGTTTGCATTGAAGAAAGTTTATAAATCAAAAATACACTGGGGTATACTTTTGAGTATGGGTTAATGTAAGGAGATTCTTCCACAGCATTATTTATAATTGCCGATATAATGTTACTGCTATCCGGATTTAAATCATTTTCTGTGGATGAATCAAGGGATGCTTTGGTCTCAACTTTTTCAAAACGAGCCCCTGCCTTTACCCCAAAGCGATCTGTAATGTCGTAGGTAAAACTTGTATAAGCAGCATAAATATTTTCATCGTATTTATTATAATACAATTGTTGTAAATAGTTATAATCTGTGGAAAATGATTTTAAATTTGTTTTAAAACCTGTCTCAATTGACATTTTTCCATTTATTTGATCTTCATAATCCATACTAAAAGTAACGCTATTGTTTTTTTCTTTAAAATCTGTATCTTGATTTGTATTTAAATCATCACTCCACGAACTATTTTCAAAATTAGATTGTGTTACTTCATCTTCTTCAAGGTTGAGGTCAAGGCTTGCTGTTAGTTTGCGATCGGTTGTTCCGAATTTATTTTCGTAACTAACTGAATGATCATGATGTTTCCCAATATCTACTGACTCTGATTCAATTACTCTTGAATAAGGACTAGTTATTTCTAGTTCTTCTTTCGAAGTTTCTTCATGGTCTCCAAATGCGTAGGTGTAAGAAACTGAACTATTGCTATTTGGGTAATAATCTCCTCCAAGCCTAATTCCAATATTCGCTGGATTTTTAATTCTCAATGTGTTTTGGTAAAGAGAAGAATCTCTTTCTGCATATTGATAGGTGAAATTTCTAAAACCTTTACCAATATTGTTTCCAGATCTTGTACTTGCGCCTCCAAAGAGATTCCATTTTTCACTACGATAGTTAATATTGCTATTTAAATTTCTCTTTTCGTATTCTCCAGCCATTCCAGATATCGTGCCATTAAAACCATCTAAAGCGCCTCTTTTCATAACAATATTAATTATGCCACCAACTCCATCTGGATCATACTTTGCAGACGGGTTTGTGATGACTTCTACTTTTTCTACCATTCCCACATTAATATTATCCACAACTCCTCGTCTGTTTGAACCAGTGATCCCAGAACGTTTTCCATCAATTAAAATAGTCACATTTGCATCACCCGCTATCGAGACTTCTCCATCAATATCTACATCAAGAGTAGGAACTTTTCTAAGAAGGTCAAATCCTGTACCACCTGCAGCTGTAAGGTTCTTTCCCACTTTAAAAATTTGTTTATCAACTGTTTGAATAAATTGGCTTTCATCTCCAACTACTTCTACTACGTCTAGGTTTACACTTGAGATTTTCAAGGAAATTTCACCCATATAATGTTTAATGCTTCCGCTTTGACCAGTTGCTTTACCGGGGAATATATTTAATGGGCCTATTTCTTTTTTTGAATATCCTATAAACTCAACCATAACTATATACTGCCCCAGCGGTATTTCTTGAACAATAAAGCTTCCATCTTTTTTTGATAGGCCACCTGTAACTACGCTTCCATCGTGGTTATCAATTAAAGAAATTGATGCGTATTCAATTGGCATTCCAGAACTTGAGTCATTTACAGTTCCTTGGATCATTCCTATTGCAGGCATTTTTGGTTTTTTGCTATGACCTCCATGAGCTATTAGATCATCAATTGATAAATAAAATAAAGAGATTAATACTAACATTAATCTTGCAGAGTTTTTTGACATTTGAATCCTTGAGTTATATGGTATTAGACTATAGATAAAGCGAAAAGTTAAATATTTTAATCAGTACTATTCCAATGAATATCCATTGTATGATACTGCGCTTTTCTACGGTTTTTTATTTTGACAGGAAAGTTGTAGGTTGCCGTTTCCCCTGGTTCTAAAGCTGTATCCGCAATAACACCAGAATTATAAATTATCCTTGATCCTTTTACAAAGGAAGAATCTTGTCCCGCTAGTTTTGTTGTCTGAGTGAATAAATTTGAAACGACTCTAACGAAGTCAGCTCTTCTTTTCCCGACATTTTTTATTTTACCAGAAAATTCGTGTCTGTCCGGATATATGTTAACGAAAGGGTCACCTAAAAATATAACTTTTGGTTCTGGTGGTTCATGTTTATTTCGTCTAATCACCATCTCTTTTTTTAATACTAATTGACCTATTTGTGTTTTTAATACCAGTGATGAATCTGTTTCGCTTAAGATATCACCCATGACGACTGTTCCGTTTTTCAATTCAATTCTATATTGAAATTCAGGTATTTTTATTAAGTCTAATATCTCTCGATTTACATTTGGCATCGTTTGTTTTTTTTCAAAAGCTGTGACAATACTTTTTAATGAATCTATTTGATTTTTCAATTCTCTTAAATTTGATTCATACTCAAAAAATTGATCTTCAAACTGTAACTTCTCTACCTGCTCAAATTGTCTCACTTGTGGAAGAAGGTCACTCTCTTTTTGTGTTTGAAGCGGAGTGTTAAGAGTCTGCAATTGATCTGGTTTATTTAACGAAGAAATTTTTGAATATTCATTATCTTTCTGTTCTGCTTCTTTAACTATATTGATAATCAAATCTAAATTTTCAATATTATCATCCATAACAGAAATAGGACTAGAATTTTTAGCTCCAGCATCTATGTTTAATGTGTATTTGCCACTACTAATTTTTTTAAGTTTAAAATCGCCTTTTCGATTTAACTTTGTTTTTTTAATCTCTGAACCGTCAGCATCTTTTATCAGAGTCACGGTACCTTTTTTAATAATATTTCCATCTTGATCTTTAACGCTTCCTGAAACTGTGTAGTTAGCATGAACAGTATTTAAAAAGCACGTAAAGAAGAATAGTAGGGTAAATATTTGTTTTTTATTCATGTTCTCTTTTATTTAAACTCGCCTTAAAAGCCATCCTACGAACTTGTTCAGCCCATATTTTTTCTTCTCCAAGCATATAAACCATATCAAGAATATTATCATAGTAAACATAATTTTCCTTTTTTTCAAGGATAGGTAATATTTTTGGAATAACATCCGGGTCTTTAAAAGCGCCCAAGTTATCTATCGCTTTCTTTCGAATGTCTAAGGGGTAGTCGCTGTTACTTGCAATTTCTACAACCGCAAGTTTGACTTCTGGTTCATTGAACTCTCCAAGAGCAGAAAGCATTGTATTTAAGAGAGTATAATACTGGCCTTTTCCAGTATTATATGTATTCAAAAGTGCCAAGATAAGGTTTTCTTGTTTTACTCCAGCCATCGTATTTATGGCAAATTCACGAACTTCTAAATTAGTGTTTGGGTCTCCCAGCAATTCAGCGAAAGCGGTTGCAACATCTTCAGGGCTCTTTTTACCTAATATTTGAACTGCTTTGTTTCTAATACCTAGTCTGACATTTGGATCTTTTGCAATGGCAGTAAGAACAGGTATTACTTGGTCACTTTCTAATCCTCCTAATATTTGTGTCAACATGCTTTCTGTTCTACTCATATTTGTTTTTGCAATTTCATATAAGTCTAGTAATACAAGGATTTGATCTTTAGTTCTCACTTTATTCAAATTTTCAGCTATAGTTAAATGTAGGTTGTTTGTTCTATCTTCAAGAATATGCATACTCTCAACCATTGCAAAACTTGCTTTTGGGTTTTCTCTAAATAGTGC
>CALKMQ010000121.1 GCA_938092125.1 uncultured bacterium | reverse complement strand
AAAATTTTCTATTTCAGAAGATTTTTCTATGGGCTTGGTGCCTAAATTCAATTCAAATGGAGAAGTGTCAGTTGACGAGGTGCCAATTATTAGCTTTGGAGAGCTCAAGAATACGCTTGTGAGTTCAAGGACGGCCTCAGAATATGGTCAGGTCAGCAATTATGCAGAACCGGGGGAACATTTAAGGTCTCCTTCTATGGCACCGGGAGAATTAAATCGTAATGATATTTTAAAAGCAATTGATAAAGGTTTGTATTTGTCAAATATTCATTACTTGAACTGGAGCGATAATCCAAAAGGGAGAATCACAGGGCTGACTAGATACGCCTGCTTTTGGGTCGAAAGTGGTGAAATTGTTGGTCCAATTGATACAATGAGATTTGATGATTCCTTTTATAATTATTTTGGTGATAGTTTACTACAGGTTGGAAAAGAAACAGAATTCATTCCTAGCACAAGCACCTACGGGAATAGAGAAATGGGCGGGACAACATGTCCTGGTATTTTAGCTGATTCTTTTGCACTTACTCTTTGATTAAGGTTATGCTTTTTGATTTAATTTATTTTTTTTTAGGATTTGCTCTTGGGGGAGCTATTGTTTGGTATGTACGACAAAAGGAGCTTGACGCTACAAAGCAAAATCAGGATGAACTGAAAAAAAGTTTTAGTGACTTATCAAATGAGGTCTTAGTCGATAGTCAGAAAATTTTTTTAGAACTAGCTGAATCAAAGTTTTCTTCATTGTTAAATAACTCCGACAATCAGCTAGATAAGAAAAAAGAACTGATTGATACAAGCCTTAAAGAAATGAAAGAAAGATTAAACACTCTTTCTGAAAATACGGTTGCGCTTAAATCGCAAATGGAAGAATCTCGTAAAACGGTAGGAGATCTTTCAGATACTACATCTAGACTGCGTCAAATATTGTCTAGCTCCCAAGCCAGAGGCCAATGGGGGGAAAGAATGGTTGAGGATATATTAAATTTTATTGGACTCAAAGAAGGTATTAATTTCAAGCAACAGTCTCAAACTGGTAATAATAGGCCGGACTTCACCTTTTTTTTACCAGATAAAAAAATTATCAATATGGACGTCAAATTTCCACTGTCTCATTATGAAAAATATATCAAAGTTGATAGTGACTCTGAAAAAGAATTAGAAAAAAAAGCTTTTTTAAAAGATGTTAGAAATAGAATAAAAGAGGTTTCTGATCGATCCTATATTGATATAGAAGGAGGAACTGTTGATTATGTTTTATTATTTATACCTAATGAAAGTATTTATTCTTTTTTAAATCAAGAAGATGATTCTTTAATTGATTTTTCTTTAGAAAGAAAAATTATCCTATGCTCTCCAATAACGCTTTATGCTATACTTTCCTTAGTTCGTCAGGCGGTGTCTAATTTTGCTATGGAACAAAAAGCGGGGGAGATGCAAGTGTTAGTTGGCGTCTTTAGGAAACAGTGGGAGCAGTACAAATCAAAAATTAATGCAATGAGTAATTCACTGAGTGCTCTAACAAACCATTATGAAGAACTTAGAGGCCCTCGATTAAGGGGGTTGGAAAAACCAATGGATAAAATATCTGAATTGCAATTAGGCAATAATGATCAACTATTAAATCAAAAAGATACTTAGTATGAAATTGAATATTTCTAATATTTCTACATATTTTATCATCATGTTAATTAGTGGGTGCATAGAACCACCAGATTATGATGATGGACTTCTTGAAAATATTCCGGCCATTGTGAATGACGATGATTATTTTTCTTTGAGTTTATATGCGGAAAATCACACCCAAAATTATAATTGGAATTTAGATTTTAGTTCAACTAGTGAGGACACTCTTTTTACCTCATTAATTATTAAAGACTACTTAGGATCAACCGCAGATTCATCAACTATTATTCTCTATAACTCCAATGAAGCAGAGATATTTAATATTTTGTTAAATGGAGAGACCACTTCAATTAGTGAAATATCTATTGAGTACATTGGTAATCCTCACAGATTAGAACTTATTTCTAATAAATTAAATTGTTTGCTTGAATTACAGCTTATAAGACAATAATTGTTTAATCTTCCCAGACGGGACAAGCTAAGTATTTATAATCGCACCAATTACAATGATTCCCTTTTTTTGGATTAAAATCCTTTTTTCGTATACCTGTCGATACTTCTATTATTTTTTGTTCTGTATTGCGTAATTCATCAAAAGAAAAAGCATGCTCTTTTATTGGGTCTTCAATATCTCTCAAAAAGTAAAGTTTTGATATCTCAGGTATCCCTTTAAGAACTAGATCTTCTGTTTGTTCAAGGTATAAAGAATAAATTGCTAGCTGTAGACTAGTTTTTGCTTTGGTTGAAGATTTGCTTGTTTTGTAATCTGTAATAACTATTCCATCCTCTTTATCAAGCCTATCAATAGTACCAGCTATGGTAATGTCATTTAATTGAAAGGTGAAGTTTAGCTCAGTGGCAATTACATTTGGCGGAGACTTGATAATACTTTTTACATAATGAGTTAACATTTCAATGCCTTGCGTTTTGAACTTTTCTTCT
This sequence comes from uncultured bacterium, assembly GCA_938092125.1. Lineage (GTDB taxonomy): Bacteria > Fidelibacterota > Marinisomatia > Marinisomatales > UBA1611 > TMED80. The sequence goes on along the minus strand of CALKMQ010000121.1, from coordinate 3,712 downwards.
CTGATTTTATATTCAAACATCCCACTTTGCCATTCTTCATTTAAAAGCCTTAGAGCTCGCTTTTCATTAAGGTCTTTATCCACTTCATGAAAGCGCTGTAACACTTTGTGAATAATATTTCCAAAAACTAGTTCTGGTTTACTGGAAGTTTGTGGAATTTTATCAATTTTTGCCATTCTATATTTTAATGGGCATGCTAAATATGTTTCTATAGCGCTAGCTGATAAACTTATTTGATTCGGGATTTCAGGCGTGAAAGTAGCTTTTAAATCACTCTTAAGCTGTTGATGTAATTCTGAGTTGCTTAAAACATAGCTTTCATTATTTTCGTGTTTGTCAATAATCATTAAAATATCAGCAAGTTCTTTGATGATAGCGTATTGATTCTCGGATAATGCATCCTGCATCATTTTTGAATACTTTATTTTTAACTCTGAACGTGATATCTGTTTATTTTCTTGATTATTCGTTGTTTTTTTATCCATCATTTCTTCGGGTAGTTCCTTTACAAATTTAGAAGTTGCTCTTGTTGGAGCGAGAATATACAATAAGTTTTTAGCTCTAGTGATGGCAACATAAAACAATCTTCGTTCTTCTTGATAGTGATGTTCTTTAGGCGATAAGTCTGTATAATTTTCATAATTTAGTAATATATCAGGCGGGTTTTTTATTTTCTTTTCTGATTTGAAATTTAATGGGAAGCTTGCAGACCGTTGAAATGGTAAGAATACTATTTCAAATTCACCACCTTTGACACCGTGGACTGTATTAATAGTAACTGCATCATATTCCTTGTTTATTGGCGGTTCTAAAGATGGTAGACCACCAGAGCTTATTATATCTTCAAGAAATCTATTAAACCTGAAAATATTATCAATTTTTTTATTGCTGGTGTTGTTTGAGAATTTTTGAGCATTTGATATTATAGAACTGACATTTATTATCTCGTATTGATCTTGAATTAAGTATCTTTGCGATTTTTTCTTTAAAATTTTTAATTTTTCACACAATTCCCAAACAATTTCGCCAGCAGATCTTTTGTGCGCTATACTTTGAAAGTATTCAATTATTGAACTGATTTCATTAATGTAATTTGAAACTTTACCATTTTTTGTATTTTTGTTCTCTTTTTCCAATCTGTTTTCTACCCTCGATTTATTAAAAAAGTTATGAGCGACTTCGTATCCGCTTTTATTTTTTAATATTCTAAAAAGAGCAATCTCATAGTATTTACCTTTAGTTATAAGTTGAATCCATGAAATCAAGTCCTTGACTTGACCAATATTAAATAAGTTCCTTTTTGGTGAACGATTTGGAATTCCTAAAGCGTTTAGATGGTCAATGATTTGTATTGATTGTTCATGAGTTCTGCATAAAATGGCCATTTCTTTGTACTGAAAATCTTTTTTTAATTGGGTAATTTGATCAGAAATAAATATTATTTGATCAGGTTTTTCACCGTTAAATAGAACTGGTTTTATGTTACTTAATGTTGAACTTGACCACAGTGATTTCTCTTTTCTTTCTTTATTGTTTTTGATAGAGTGGTTGGCTAAATCTAAAATAGGTTGTGATGATCTATAATTCGTTTCAAGAGTAATCGTTTTGTATTGATTATTTGATTTATAAGTTTTTTCAAATGTCGATATGTTGAATGCATTTGCTCCTCTAAAACTATATATTACTTGATCATCATCACCAACAACTGTAATAGATTCATTTTCTCCAGATATAAGTCTAGCTATTTCATTTAATGCATAATTATTATCTTGAAACTCATCGATAATAATGTGATTAAACTTTCTTCTGACTTTTTTAAGAACTGCTTCATCCTTTTTTAAACAATTGTATGCATCCTTTATCATGTCATTATAATCAATTAGATTATTTTCTTTTTTCCATTTTTGAAAAATCGGATAGATGCGTAATAGGTCTTTTAGTTGGAAGAATAATTCTTGATTATCTTCATAAAATTTTTCAAGATTTTTATAATTAATTGTTTTTATATCTATTAATTCATCTCTAATTCTATTAAAAAAAGGTATAAAACTTTCTATGACAGCAGCCTTTGGGTTAAGAGAAAATTCATCAGATAAAAGTGGATAAAACTCATCATAACGTTCTAGTAACATGTGAACAGCCTCGCTCTCATCTATGAGAACAGATGCGGTTGCAGTATCTGCAAAAAAGTCTTTCTTTAGTTTATAGCAAAATGAATGAAACGTCCCAACAAACATAGGATGAGCTTTTTGCCCTACTTTTTTAAGAAGTCTGGACTTTAATTCATTTGCTGCTTTTTCTGTATAAGTAATTGTAAGAATATTTTTTGGATCAACATTGTATTTTTGAATCATATACACTATTCGATTTTCTAAAGTAAATGTTTTTCCAGTCCCAGCTCCCGCAATTATCATTAAAGGTGCAAGAGGGTGTTTTATAGCCTGCAGTTGTTTTGGGTTTGCAATTTCTAATATTTTATTTAAATGCATATCGAAAAATATGAATTAATTTTTTAACCTTTTCTAAATTTATAAGTCTAATTAAATAATGATATGCTTAGTGATAACGAATTAATTGAAAAATTTCAAAATGGTGATGATAAAGCATTCGATAAACTTATTCAAAACAATTTAAATAACGTGTTCGGTTTTTTTATGAAAATTACAAGAGATGAAATGGCAGCAGAAGATTTAGCGCAGGATGTTTTCATGAAACTATATAATAATCTTAAAAATTTTAGACATGACTCAAATTTTTCCACATATTTATATAGAATTAACGCAAATACCGCAAATTCATGGATTACAAGAAATAAATGGAAGAGCTTATTACATCTTGACCAAATACCAGACAAAGGTGAATATGATCAAGTAAATGAAGCTGAATGGGAACGCAAAGAGCTTTGGAATTCTATTTCTAAGTTGCCAAAAAAGCAAAGAAAGGTTGTTATTTTAAGGCTGACTAATTCGTTCTCTTTTCGTGAAATATCAAATATCACAGGCATGAAAGAAGGAACAGCTAAAGTTAATTTTCATCATGCACTTAAAAAGTTAAAAGATGATCTCATTGATGAATAATTTTGAAAAAAAACTTTTAAAATTATCTAGTTTTAAAATAAGGGAAATAGATTCCTTAAACTTTATAGTATCACTAAAGAAAAGACAAAGGATTGAGTCATTTAGGAAAAAAAGATTTCAGTCTGGAATTAGAGCTTTCGTTTTTGTGAGTTTTATTTCGTTAATTACTTTAATTCAATTGGATAATTCTAATTTTCAATATGATACCTTAGATATGGTTTCCTATTATCAAGGTTTTGATAATGGACGTTATAATGTTAACGATGTTCTTGTTGATGTAGATGAAGTTGATTTCGAACTATTCCTCATTGAAGAAACAGTTAATTTTGACCTTGGTGAATTGATTTATTATAGTAGTTTTTTAAGTAAAGATATAGAAGGGTAATGGTTTTTATGAGAATATTGTTCTTAATTTTAGTATTTGGTCTAGCAAAAGACACCTATTCACAGAGACCAGAGATAGTTGAGACTGAACTTGACTCTGCTTTTAATCTTGGTAATAGAAAAGAGATGGAATCTATGATGATATGGAAGTTGACTAGCGAGCTTGATTTAGAGGTTGAGCAAGCAGAAAAATTTTTTCCTAGATTTCGAAAGCATCGAAAAGAGATAGAAGTTTTAAGAAAAAAAGATCG
>CALKMQ010000120.1 GCA_938092125.1 uncultured bacterium | reverse complement strand
TGGTGGGCCTCTAGTTAATGCTAATGGCGAAGTAATTGGAATAAATACGTTTATTTTTACTGGATCAAATCAAAATAGGGGCTCGATTGGTATTGGTTTTGCAATTCCAATAAATGCTGCAAAAAGAATAGCAAAAGAATTGAAAATATCGGGGAGTATAGATCGTAGCTTTACAACAGGTCTAGTGGTTCAGCCAATCACAAGGAGTATGATTAGACATTTAAACATCCCTTTTCGAGATGGCGTTATAGTGGTTCATGTAGATAAAAATAGTTCAGCTCAAAGAGCGGATATTAAAATTGGGGATATTATTGTAACAACTGCAAACAAAAAGGTAAATTCACCTTCTGATATTAGAGATATTATTACTGAAAAAGATTTAAGGTCTGGTGATAGAATTGTATTTAAAATATATCGCGATGGTGTATATTTAAACATTAAACTTAAGTTAGGAACATATAAATGAGATTGGCTTCTGAAGGAAATTTAATAGTTTATCCTTTATTTGTTATTTTTGGAATAACTTTTGCTTTTAATTATTTAACTGAATTTGATATTCTTTTTATTCAAATAATAATTTTTGTAGTTTTACTTTTTTGTTTAAATTTTTTTAGAGATCCAGCAAGAGTTATACCTAAAAATAAAAATTTAATAATATCGCCTGCGGATGGTAAAATAATCAAAATTAAAGAATTTGAGGATCCTGAAAGTGGAAAAAAATTAAAACTAGTTTCTATCTTTCTAAGTGTTTTTAACGTTCATGCCAATAGAATGCCTGTTGATGGTAAATTTATTAATGTTAAATACATCAAGGGAGACTTTTTAGCTGCTTTTGATCATAGAGCTTCTGAGGAGAATGAAAGAATGGAAATTTCGATAGATACTAAATTTGGGGTTATTGTTGTAAAGCAAATTGCAGGGTTAGTTGCTAGAAGAATATTGTGCTATGCAAAAGAAGGTAAAAAAATGTTAGCAGGTGATAGACTAGGGTTTATTAGATTTGGTTCAAGAACCGACATCATCCTTCCTCATAACATTAGTTTGAAGATTGAGCTAGATCAGAAAGTATATGGAGGACAGACAATTTTAGGTACTTATGAAAGTTAAAATTTCGAATAAAAGATTTTTCCCTAACACCCTTACTATTTTAAATATGTTCTTGGGTTTTTCATCTATATTATTGATAATGAACGGGGAATATATAGAGGCAGGTTTTTTAATATTGCTTGCTGGACTGATGGATATTTTTGATGGAAAAATCGCAAGGTTATTAGGAATTTCTTCAAAGTTCGGTGTTGAGTTTGATTCGTTAGCTGATGTTGTCTCGTTCTGTGTTGCACCTTCAGTTTTAGTATATAATATTTATTGTGCTGAATTAAATACAATAGTTGGTTCAATTTTTAGTTTCATTCCTCTAATCGCAGGAACTGTTAGATTAGCAAAGTATAATTTGGAAAGTGATGAAGATAATCCTAAAAGTTATTTCATTGGATTATCTACACCAATATCCACCGTGACTATTCTAGCGTTCATGTATTTTAATAATAAAATTGTTGGAGGTAGCTTTTATGGCGATCCAAGACTAGGCCTGTCGCTTGTTGGCGTTTTAGGTTTATTAATGCTTAGTCCAATTCATTTTCCAAAAGCACCATTAATCACTTTTAAATCTGGTCATTCTAATTCACTATTATTAATAATTTTGATAGTTTCATCATTTTCTTTATTCATTTGGAAGGGTTTTGCGCTCTTACCTATATGTCTAGGTTACATCATTACTAATACTGTTTTATGGGCATACAGACTAAGAACAACCAATCTTTAAAAAATTCTTAAATCGATATTAAAATGAAAATGTAGATTATGCAAAAACGTAAAGTTAACATAATAGTTATTTCACTTTTTATAGGTGCGATTTTTGGGAGCGTTTTTGGCAACGTATTTTCACTTGTGCTTCCTGAAAGTGTGGTGAAAGATTTTTTTCTTACTTCAATAAATTTTGATTTAGGTGGATTAGTTGGTAATGATTTAGGAGTGATTGTTTTAGATTTAAAAGTTATTGTTCTAAAATTTGGGTTATCTATTAGTTTTAATTTTACTAGTATAATTGGTATAGCAATTGCTTATTATATATTGAGATATCTTCGATAAATTAATATGGAGATTTTATGATGTCATCACAAGTTCAATTAGCATTTTTTAATCTAGGGCCATGGGAGATTTTATTGGTTCTAGTCGTTGTACTCGTTTTATTCGGAGCAAAAAGGTTGCCTGAGCTTGCCAGAGGTTTAGGTCTTGGAATCAATGAATTCAGAGATGCTGTAGATTCTAGTAAAAAAGAAATAATGGATGTTATAGAATCTGAAGATAAAAATAAGAGCAACGATTCGGAAGAGTAGTTTCAATTTTAATCATTTATTTTTTTTAGATATTATCTTTTAATCATTATTTTTGAACAATGTCTGTTTTGTTTGGTTTATTATATAAATAAATTAATACATAAAAATAATTTTGAATTTTCAAAACCCTTTAATCCTACTTTTTTTATTATTGGTTCCGGCCATGATATATTTTTATAAATACTATAGCGATAAATTTGAAGGGACAGTTTTATTTTCCTCCGAGCGTTTTTTTACAAGCAATGTTAAAACTTATGGAAAGTTAAAAAATAAAATTATAAAAGCAATTGAAATTACAATTTTAGCACTGATTATAGTAGCCATTGCTAGACCTCAAAAAATTGATGAATTAGTTAATTCTAAAGTTGAAATCATTGATATCTTACTTGTCTTGGATATCTCAAGTAGTATGTTAGCAGATGACTTCTCTCCAAATCGCTTAGAGGTAGTTAAAAAAACAGCTAAAGAATTTATCCGGTCAAGAGAAGGTGATAGATTGGGTATATTGGTTTTTGCTGGTCAATCATTTATTCAATGTCCACTTACAACTGATATAAATGTTCTATCCAAGCTAGTTGATGAAATTAGTGTTGCCAGTAAAGATTATGATGGTACAGCCATAGGTATGGCAATTGCTAATGCTACAAATAGATTGAGAGATAGTGAATCTAAAAGTAAAATAATGATTTTATTATCAGATGGAAGCAACAATAGTGGTGAAATAGATCCCATTACAGCATCAAATTTAGCAAGTGAGTTTGGGATAAAAATTTATACGATTGCTGCAGGGACCGATAAATCTGTTTCTCGCATACCGGGTAGAGGATTAATTCGAAATGAAATAGATACAGAAACATTAAAAATGATTTCAAAAGAAACTGGGGGTAAATTTTTTAGAGCCACCGATAAAAAAGCCCTATCGGCAATTTATGATGAAATAAGTATTTTAGAGAGATCTGAGATCAAAATAAAAAGTTTTACAACATATTACGAGCTTTTCAGGTGGTTCTTAGTACCTGCATTAATATTATCTTTTTTCTATTTATTTTTAAAAAGATATTTTTTTAAGGTTGCAACTTAATGAGTTTTAGTAATCCTTGGTTTTTTTTACTTCTGATTCCGTTATTTGTTCAATTTATCTTGGAATTATATCCAAATTTTAAAAAAGATATTTTCCCTCACTCTAAGCAAAACATAAAAGACATTAATTATAAAAATATTAACTTTAGAAACCAAAAAACTATAAGGTATTTAATTTTTTTTGGAATTTTTTGTCTAATAATTTCAACAGCAGGTCCTCAATTTGGATCTAAAGTGAAAAAAGTTGAAAGGCAAGGTGTTGATTTAGTTATCGCATTTGACACATCTATAAGCATGAATGCATCGGACGTTAAACCATCAAGGATAGAAAAAGCAAAATATGAAATTCGTAAATTAATTCAAAAATTAAAAGGAGATAGAGTTTCGATAATAGTGTTTGCAGGAACTAGTCATTTATACCTTCCTCTTACAACAGATTATGAGGCTGCATTATTGTTTTTATCTGCAATTGATACGGAAATGATTCCAAATCAGGGTACCTCTATTAGTTCTGCTATGGAATTAGCCATTACTACAGTTAAAAAAGATCAAAATAATTATAAAGTTATGCTTCTAGTAACAGATGGTGAAGACCATGAAGGTAACGCAATAAATTTGGCAAAAAAAGCTTATGAAGCTGGGGTTGAAATTTATACAATCGGGGTTGGCTCTAAAATTGGTAGTTTGATACCAATGAAACAAAAACAGAACGATAACATTGAATACAAAAGGGATAAGAACGGTAAGCTAATAAATTCAATTCTTAATATAAAAATGCTTGAGGATATCGCATTAGCTGGAGGTGGTCGTTTTTTTCATTTTTCAAATGAAGGAGATAATTATTCTGATTTAAATAATGCTATCGATGCAATGGAGAAGAGGCAAATTAATTCGCATGAATATTCTCAATATGAAGAGCGTTTTCAACCTTTGGCATTTGTTTCATTTTTGTCCTTTTTTGTTGCATTCTTATTACCAACAAGAAAACTATAAGTATATCAAAATGTCTAAACAAAATATTTATGTTTTATCCTTTCTTTTATCTTTTTCATTTGCACAGGACAAAGGAATGGATCTTTTTAATGATAAAAAATATGGTGAAGCAGTTGAATACTATAAAAAAGTGCTTAAAAAAAGAAAAGGTGATGCCGCTGCTGAATTAGGATTGGGATCAAGCGCTTATTATAATGATAACATTGAACTAGCTTTGAGGAGTTTTGAAGAAGCCTCTAAATCAGATAACGAAATCATTCAGTCCAAAGCTTTATATAATATTGCTAGAGTTTTGCAGGATAAAGATGAAATAAGTAAGAGTTTAAAATTATATAAAAAAGCTTTAGAGTTAAATCCAAGTGATATTGACACAAAAATCAATTACGAAATATTAAAAAAAATGAAAAGAGAAGAGCAGCAAGAGAATCAAGACCAAGAGGGTAATCAAGAGCAGCAAGAGAATCAAGACCAAGAGGGTAATCAAGAGCAGCAAGAGAATCAAGACCAAGAAGGTAATCAAGAGCAGCAAGAGAATCAGGACCAAGATGGTAACAAAGAGCAGCAAGAGAATCAAGACCAAGATGGTAATAAGCCACTTGCGGGCAGTAGTGCTGATAATATTGAAAAAGAAAAATCTGACCAGATGATTCAAGCAGAAGCGATTTTAAATGCTCTAAAAGGCCAAGAGGAGATTAATCAAAAACAGAAAATTTTAAAATCTAAGATATTAAGATATGAAAAAGATTGGTAATAAGATGAAAACAATTTGTTTTATATTGATTTTTAATTTGTCTTTTATATTTTGTTTCCAGGCTAAAGCATTTGTTGATAAGAATAATATTAATCTTGACGACGTAATAAATTATAAGATTGAGTTAGAGAGTACCAATGCATTTGGAGATTTCAATGCCAGTAGCATCTTTAAAGATTTTGATATAATTAGTGGCCCAAGTCAGCAAACCACTATGCAGTGGATTAATGGTCGAATGACCAATTCAAAAATCATGTCTTGGATGATTTCTCCAAAAAAAGTAGGAAAGTTAATAATACCTTCTCTAACAATATCGATTGGAGGGGAAAAAATATCCACAAACAAAATTACAATTCAAGTGGAAAAATCTAAATTAAGTAAAAAGGACTTAGATGTTTTTATTTCAGCAGAATTAAATAAAGATAAAGTTTACCTGGGAGAGCAAATTATACTGACTTATAAAATTTATAGGAAAGTCGAGTGTTCAATTGAGCCTTTTGAAATCCCAAAATTCCCAGGGTTTTGGGCTGAAGAGATTTTTAGGCCAAATCAGATTAAGTTTAAAAATATTTCTCTCAACGGAGTTAACTATCAGGAGGGTACTTTATATAAAGTTGCATTATTCCCAATTTCAGGTAACGAGCATGTTTTACAACCTTTATCTGTAAAAGTGAAAAAACAAAAAAATAAAAAAAGAAACAACAGAGATCTTTTTTTCAATCCTTTTTTTGACTCTTTTTTTACTGAAACAGAAACAAAAATATTAAAAACTCAGGTTCATGAAGTGGCTATTAAAAAATACCCTAGTCCTAGACCTAGTGGATTTACTGGTGGGGTTGGGAGTTTTAAAATTTTCACTGAAACTGATGTCGACTCGACAAGCGTAAATGAAGCCGTAACATTTAAAATATCAATTGATGGAACTGGTAATATGGGTTTGTTTACTCTACCTGAAATTAAGTTTTCTGACGAAATTGATCAATTTCCTCCCAAGGAACGATTTGAGAAAAATGTATTTAGAGTTGAATTGTCTGGTAAAATGACATGGGAGTACATCTTGGTTCCTAGATTGCCGGGGAAATTAACTATTCCTCCAATAGCACTTACTTATTTTAATCCTAAACTTGAAAAATGGCAAAGACTAACATCGAAACCGCAGTCTGTTTTTGTTAAAAATTTAAGTAAAAGCTATTTAGCAAATAATGGACTTACTAAGAGGGATATTGAAGTTATTGGTAGAGATATTAAATATATCCATATGGGTAACGTTCAGTTATCTCCAATAAATCCGAGTTCTTTTTCTTATGCCTTTTATATCTACATATTAAGTGTATTTATTTTAATTTCACCTTTATTGGCTAAATACGTCATAGGTTATAATCTAGATAGATTGCCTGAAAAAATAAAAAATAGTGCTTTGAAAAAAGCTATTAAATCTCTCGAAAATTATTCTATTGATGATTCTTTTGATAATTCAAAAATTATTTACGTTTTTTTAAAAGATAGATTTCAACTTTCCAATGCTAATCTTGATACTTTGTCCATCAATGACCTACTTAAAAATTTTATGCCTAAAGCCCTTTTAAGCGAACTTATTGAAGTAGTGAAAATTTGCGATAGAATGTCTTATGGGTTTGCATCTTTAGACGATAGGGAAACAGTAAAAAAAAATATTTCTAAAATACTTAAAAAAATTGATGAAACATGTTAATAATTAAAATTTTCATATATATCACAATTATGTCAATCGTTACAGCAAATAACGAATTTGAAATATTTGAGGCTGCAAATTCATATTATAATGAAGGTAATTATGGTGATTCAATTGAGCTTTATGAAAAGATTATTTCGTATGACCTGCATAGTAGTAAGTTGTATTATAATCTTGGAAATGCTTATTATAGGCAAGGGCTTATCGGGCAAGCTATTTGGGCATATAACAAAGCAATCTTGCTTAATCCAAGATTGAATGATGCGAAATATAATTTAGAAATAGCAATGGCATCTATGAAAGATCGTATAGTATTACCGCCAGAATTTTTACCTGTTCAAATATATATAAACATTAAATCAAATTATAATTTTAGTGAATGGCTTCTTTTTGGAAGTTTGATCGTTCTTTTCACAGTTTGTTTTTTTGTGGCATCAAAATTTTTTATATTTAGTAATGAAATTGTGCGAAAATCTCTTTTCATGCTTGTTATCTTAATCACAGTATTGCATTTGATTTTAATTGATTTAATTTTTGAAAAAAATGCACAACAATCTGGAATTATTATTTCAAATGAAGTTAATGCATATTCTGGTCCATTTGTTGGGGAGAATACAATGCTTTTTACTATTAATGAAGGTACGAGAGCAAAAATTTATCAAAAGCAAGGAGACTGGATTGAAATAGCTATCACTAATGGCGATAAAGCTTGGATTCCTTCAAATACTTTTCGTCAATTATGATAAAAAAAAGCATACTAATTTTTTTTTCTCATATTTATGTTTTTTCTCAATTAGATGACTCTTTATTTTGGTTTAATCAAAATGATTTGCATGAAAAATTACCTGAATTTCCATTAATTATTAATAGGGTGTTAACTGGGGGTCATATTCCATTAATTGATTCTATGAAAAATAAAGAAATTGGAACATTCGAAGTTTATCGAATTCAAATTTTTGAGTCGTCAATTGCTTCAATTGCTAGAGCAGAAGCAAAAAGATTTCAAAATATTTTAGGAGATACTGTCTATGTGGATTTTGAGACCCCTCTTTATAAACTTCGAATTGGAAATTACACCGTTAGAAAAAATGCTGAAAAAGCAATTAAAACTATCTCAAGGTTGGGTGTCAAAGATTCATGGATTATAAGAACAAAAACAATCATTGAGGACGGAAAATAATGGCTGGGCATAGTAAATGGGCAAATATCAAGCACCGTAAAGGAGCCCAGGATGCAAAAAGGGGAAAAGTATTCACAAAAATAATTAAAGAAATTACAGTTGCGGCTAGACTTGGTGGTGGCGATTTAGAAGCGAATCCTCGGCTAAGAAGAGCGGTATCTAATGCTCGGTCAAATAATATGCCTCAAGATAATATTTTGAGAGCAATTAAAAAAGGCACGGGAGAATTAGAAGGAGTTAATTATGAGGAAATGATTTATGAAGCATATGGCCCAATTGGTATAGCAATATATATGGAAGTTATAACAGATAATAAAAATCGAACTGTATCAGAACTTAGGCATATCCTGAATAAAAATAATGGCAGTTTAGCAGAGCCAGGTAGTGTTTCCTGGATGTTTAAAAGAATAGGGATAATAATATTAGTATCAAGTTTACCGGATGAAGATACTTTATTAAATGATATTTTAAATAGTGGGGCTAATGACTTCGAGATAGATGAAACAGATGCGTATGTATTTACAGAGCAAAGTGAGTTAATGGTGGTTAAAGAGAACCTTGAAAAAAAAGGTTATAATATTAAATCATCAGAACTTATAATGTCTCCAAATTCTTTACAAAGTGTTGATATTGAAGATGCTGATAAAATCTTGAATTTGATGGAAATCATTGATAATCATGATGATGTAAATCAAGTATATTCAAATTTTTCCATCAATGAAATAAGTTGAGTATAACTAGAATTATATCTATTGACCCGGGAATTAATATTACGGGCTTTAGCATAATCGACTTTCAAAAATCACTTATTAAGCTTGCTGCATATGGTGTAATAAAACCAGATAAAAAAGATCGTCTTGAAAAACGATTGTTGCACTTACATGATGAAACTCATTCTATAATAAATAAATTTAATCCTAGTATTATGGCAATTGAAGATAGTTTCTACAGCAAAAATGTAAAATCTGCTGTAGTTTTAGGGCAATCACGTGCTTCAATGATGTTAGCTGGAGCTAAATTAAATCTTGATATTTTTCAGTTTGCGCCTAGGAAAGTAAAACAGTCTCTATGTGGTAATGGATCAGCAACAAAAGAGCAGGTGCAGTTTATGGTAGCAAGTATTTTAAAGTTGGATGCGCTTCCTCAACCTATAGATATAACTGATGCTATTGCAGTTGGGATTTGTTTTGTAAATAACTATAACACTTTATAGAACTAAAGAGAAAAGCAATGATATCAAAAATTAGCGGGAAACTAATTTCTTTAAATAAAGAATTTGTAATTATAGAATTGGGCGGTTTGGGAATAAAAGTAAATATGTCAACATCTTCTATTAGAAATTTTAAATTAAATGAAATTATATCTCTTGTTACGCATATGCATGTAAGAGAGGATGCATTAGATTTGTTTGGTTTTATTAATGAATCAAGTAAAAAACTCTTTTTGATGTTAATTTCCATTAGTGGAATTGGGCCGAAGCTCGGTATGACAATATTAAGCGGTATCGAGCCTGAAAAATTAAAAACTTGTATAATCTCAGGTGATGTTAAAACATTGACTTCCATTTCAGGAGTAGGTGCTAAGACTGCTAAAAGGATTATCATAGAGTTGAAAGATAAGTTTTCTAAAGTTGATGATGAAAATTTAGGTTTCAATGATGAAAAAGATTCAGAAATTTTTAATAATATTTTGAATGCATTGATTAGTCTTGGCTACAGCGAGACTGAGTCAAAAAAAGTAATTGAAAAACTAAGTATATTGAATCCTGAACAGAATAATAAAAGAATTGAAACTTTAATAAAAGAAGCTTTAGACCTACTTAATGGCTCATGAACCTAAAAAAACAGCGCTTTATGACTTTCATATTGCAAACAGTAATAATATTGTAGATTTTTCCGGATTTTACCTTCCTGTATTTTATAGTAGTATAATTGATGAACACCGCGCTGTTAGAAACAAAGCTGCCATTTTTGATGTCTGTCATATGGGGCAATTAATCATAAGTGGAAAAGAATCTGAAAGATTTGTTCAAACAGTCACAACAAATGATGTCAGGAAACTTAGTCCTGGACAGGCTCAATATTCTGCAATATGTAATGAGTCGGGCGGGCTGATTGATGATGTTATTATTTATAAGCGTAAATCAGATTATATGATAGTAGTTAATGCTTCAGGCATTGAAAAAAAATACAAGTGGCTCAAATCAGTTTCAACAAAAAGTGTTCAAATTGAAAATATAAGTAATGAGCTTTCAATGATTGCGGTACAGGGACCTTTATCACGTGCAGTTATTCAAGCTAATTGTGAGGTAAATATTTCAAAATTAAAGTTCTATAATTTTATTGAAAGTATTGATTTTCTTGGTTTTAATATTTTATTGTCAAGGACTGGTTATACCGGGGAGCTTGGTTTTGAAATTTATTGTTCAAATGAAGCTGCTAGTCATATTTGGAATTCCATACTTGAAGACTTTAAGAGTGCTGGTGTGAAGCCGGCGGGCTTAGGCTCAAGAGATACTCTGAGGCTAGAAATGGGTTATTTGCTTTATGGTAGTGATATGAATATTAAAACTACTCCTTTCAATGCTGGTCTTGGGTGGATTACAAATCTAAAAAAAGGTGATTTTATCGGTCGCGATAAAATCATATTAAATAAAAAATCCTTAGATACTGTTTTAATATATTTTGTCATGCTTGAAAAAGGTATTCCAAGACCGGGTTGTGATATAATCATGGGAGACGAGGTAGTTGGTTATGTGTCTAGCGGGACTATTAGTCCTAGTTTAAATAAAGGTATAGGTATCGGTTATATAAAAGCGAATTATTTTGGCATAGATAAGTTGATTTCAATCGGAATTAGAGGTCGCAATAAAAAAGGGGAGATAGTAAAGGCGCCTTTTTATAAAAGAGGTAGTTTAAAAAGCTAATTATTAATCATAATTATATATATAATTTAAATTATTATTCTTATTTTTGAATCAGCTCAATATGCCTAAGAAAACTTCAAATAAAAATGATAAACGCCATGAAATTCTTGGTGTTTTAATCTTGGCTGTTTCCACATTTATTGTTGTCAGTCTCATCGGGCATGATTCCAGCGAAGAATTAGTCATAAGCCCAGATGCTCAAATTAATAACCCTATGGGCATCCTAGGAGTTTATGTATCACATTTATTAATCAAGCTTGGTTTTGGTTATGTTGCATTAGCTATCCCTATTTTGGGGGTTTATTGGGGGTGGGTCTTTTTTTCTAAGAAAGATAAAAACCAACCCCTTAAACTTTCTTCTTATAGTTTGCTTGCTATGTTGCTGCTATCAATCAATGTAGGGGTATTTTCAATATATTTAAGCCTTGGGCCTTCTAAATTTTATTATTCTGGATTTTTTTCAGGTATGCTTGCTAACTTTTTTTTGGATATGTTGAGTATCTATGGATGTATGATATTCATTATAGCCGGTTATATAATGTTGGTTAGAGCATATTTCGATCTTGATTTATATAAGCCAATATTGATTTTAAAAGAAAAAATGCTCTCAACGTGGAACGGTTTTTTAGAAAACCGTGAATTAATTGCAAAAGAAAATGAAAAAAGAAATCATACAAATGAACTAAAATCTAAAATTAATTTAGTTGACGATTTAAATAATAAATCAATAATTGAACAATCTGTAGGTGGCTTAGAAAGCAGTTCAACTGAAGAACCTCTAACTGAAGAACCTCTAACTGAAGAAGCTCTAACTGAAGAACCTCTAACTGAAGAACCTCTAACTGAAGAACCTCTAACTGAAGAAGCTCTAACTGAAGAAGCTCTAAATGAAGAAGCTCTAAATGAAGAACACTCAATTGAAGAGGAGGAGATTGCTCGAAAACAAGCTGAAGATTTAAATATTGAAGAAATGGCTGAAAATGCGGAGGTTGTTATTGATGATATTGAAGATAGAAAAAAACCAAAACGTAAATATATACTTCCCTCATCTGATTTGCTTACAGACCCGGTAAGTATCTCAGACACTCTGAGTAGGGATGAATTAGTTGAAAGAGCAAATTATTTAACTCAATCTCTTTCTACTTATGGAGTAGAGGGCAAAGTTGTCAATGTCCATCCTGGTCCTGTTATAACTTTGTTTGAAGTTGAGCCTGCAGAAGGCGTAAGAGTAAATAAATTTGT
>CALKMQ010000119.1 GCA_938092125.1 uncultured bacterium | reverse complement strand
TTAATTCTTTTTAGTGAAAGTTTTCAATATGTTAATATTGAAAAAGCGCTCAATAAAATCCCCGGATTAGTAAATGAAAATGGACATCTTTTAATTTGTGATTTTTTTCGGCAGCCGGGCACTGGTACAAAGCCACTAGGCGGAGGGCATGATTGGAAAGTTTTTCTAGAACACTTAAGCAACCATTCTTTTCTTAATTCTCTTGATATTGATATAACAAAAGAAACAGCTCGAACTTTTGATTTAATTAATAAAATAGTAGATGAGGTGGCAAACCCGATTCGTGAACTTTCTTCAAATTATTTAGGTAGTCAATATCCGAGGGGGATGAAAATTTTAAATTGGTATTTTGACAAGAAAATAAAAAGATTGAATCGAATTTATTTTTCAGGAAATATGACAGGAGAAATGTTTAACAAATTAAAAACATATCGAATTTTAGTTTATAAAATATGATAGCTCATTTCTTAAAAAATGGTTTTTTTCGACAAATTATTTTTTATGGAGTATTAATACTAATAACCACGTATAATAATTTATTTTCTCAATCCGTCAACGGGTTTGTCAGAGAATCTTCTTCTGGTGAACCAATTTCTTATGCGAATGTTTTTTTAAGCAATACTGTACTAGGGGCAGCGACTAGCAGAGATGGATATTTTGTATTATCAGATATCCCACCTGGGAAATATGTAATAAATGTTACAATGATTGGTTACAGTATTTTTAAAGAAGACATAGAAATTAATGACTCAACTTCACTCAGGTTAGATATTCGATTGAAAGAAGAAGTGATAGAGGCATCAGAGGTCATTGTAACTGCTGAAAGGCAAAAGTTTGAAAGAGCTATTGAAAGTAGTCAAATATCATTAGACCTGAGAGAAATAAATTCAGCTCCCGCATTTATAGAACCTGATGTCTTTAGAACTTTACAGATGCTTCCAGGGGTGCAATCTTCAAGTGATTTTTCTAGTGCATTATATGTTAGAGGTAGTACTCCAGATCAAAATTTAATTATGTTAGATGGAATAGCGATTTACAACCCTTATCATCTAGGAGGTATTTTTTCTACGTTTAATACAGATGCAATTAAGGAAGCGGATTTTCATGCTGGTGGTTTCCCTGCTCGATATGGAGGGAGAATGGGCGCTATCTTAAACATTATAAACAGGGAAGGTAATGTAAATGAAATTAAAGGTGCGGCAAATATCTCTCTAATATCCAGTAAAATCTTATTAGAAGGTCCAATCCCAAAGTACAAAGGGATGAAAGGATCTTGGATGATATCTGGGCGCAGAACATATTTTGATAGAATAATTAAAGCATTAAAAATACCTTTAAGTAAAAATGAAGATGGCTCGAATAATTATTTTGAATTTCCTTATTACTTCTATGATTATCAAATAAAAGCGAATTTAGACATTAATGCGAATCATCGCCTCACTTACTCACGTTTTTATGGTGATGATGTTTTATATTATGATTTTGATGAAACTGATAACTATAGTGATTTAAATGTAAATGTTAATCAAGATTTTCAATTTGGTATAGATTGGCCATGGGGCAATAAAACTAACGGTTTAACATGGAGGTGGATTATATCTCCAGAGCTTATATCTAAAACTTTCATTTCAAATAGCTATTATAGATTTAATTTTAATTTAGGCTTCGATCAAAAAAACACATATACTTATTCAGACTCTGTAATTGCTGTATTTCAAAATATTGATTATAATGTTTTTGATAAAATCAATGACAACACTATTGAAACAGAAATCACCTGGAAGGCTGATGATCATCATGAAATTACTGGAGGTTTCCAGTTTAAAGATGTTAGCTATGATTTAGGCATAGGCATCGGTATTGAAACACAGGATACTGTATTTAATTTTTCCCCATTAGGTTTAAAAAACAAAACGCGCGAAACATCACTATATGTACAGGATAAGATTAGTTATTCTGACAAATTAAAACTTCAATTAGGGTTTAGAGCAACAGATTATAATCTCCACAATAAAATTTATCTTGATCCAAGAATAGGTATTAAGTATCATTATAATTCGGACTTAGCATTAAAATTAAATTGGGGTATCTATCATCAATTTTTAACTACTGCCAATAACCAAGATGAAAACCTTAGACTTGTTGAATTATGGATGGGGATTCCTGCAGACAAAGATGCTAGTGTATCGCAACATTTTATAAGCGGCATTGAATACATGTCTCCAAAAAATATATTTTATCGTTTAGAGCTATATAGTAAATCATTTGATAATCTTCTAACCGTAAAACAAGATAATCCGAATACTATTGAAGAAGGATCTTCTGATTCTACGATAAATGAATTTTGGGATACAAAAGGAAATAGTCGGGGAGTTGAATTTTTACTTAAAAAATCTTCGGGGAAATTAAATGGATGGTTAGGATATACGTATGCAGAAGCTAACTATTTTAATGAACCCAGTGGGTGGCATCATCCAAATTTTGATAGAACGCATACCATTAATATCGTTGCTAACTACGATTTAACTTCTGAAATACAAACTAACTTTGGTTTAACAATGTCAAGTGGTAATCCATATACAAAAATAATGGGTAGAGTTTATGATTGGCAGCAAAATCTTGATAGTGATACTTATTGGTATCCTGTTGATAGTTATATTATTGGTGAAAAAAACACTGAGAGGTATGATGATTATTTTAGAATAGATATTGGGATGACTCGCAAAAAAGGTAATTTGTTTGGGGTGAACTATGATACATATTGGCAGATTATGAATGCAACTAGACATTTGAATATTCTTAGTTATGCATACAGAACTAAAATTGATCCTTGGACTGGTAATCGTACTGGAGTGGAACGCAGGGCTATTCCAATGTTCCCTCTAATCATCACATTTGGAATTAAGTTTGACTTTTAAGCGAACACATCACCCCGGTTTAATGGTCTTTTTACTAATTATAATAAGTTGTATTGGAGTTAATAGACAATGGGAAGAAGTAGAATCAGATTACGATCATGTATTAAATGTCTTCGGGATTTTGAATTTAGATCCTGGTTATTCAAGTTTTATAGGCCTTTACAGAACAACCAATTTGAATGAAGTTTCACAAAAGTTTTCGAGAGTTGACACGCTATATTATTGTGATTGCGAGATTGATGAAGGTAAAGAAGACGACAACTGCTGGTGTGAAGATGAAAACGGTTATTGGGTTGTAGATTCTATTTACGAACCAGCGGCAATTATAAAAGATGCTTCTATACACATTACCGATGATTTAGGTCAAAGTTTTGAATTTAATTTCATAGAGAATTTGACTAAAATTGATTCTTTGAATATTGATACAACACTAAACATTGATGGTGACGTTATAGAATTAGATACAACTATTTTTGATACAAACAATATAAGATTAAATTTTTATGTTGACACTACAGGTTATTTTAAGCCAGAACCTGGAAGGGAGTATGGTCTTAGTATAACAGCTCCTGGATATAACTCTATATCGGGTAATCTTAAAACGCCACTTAGAACAAAGATTAATTCGGTTTATCAAAGAGGCAATTTGATTGATACAGTTCTTGTTAATGAGCCTTTTGAAATTAGCTATGATTATCAGGAAATTGGAAGAGCACTGGTATCAGGTCAAGTATTATTAGGCGATTGGTGGATTGATAGCACTAGTTCAGGCTGGTGTGGGGGAGAGTTCGACCCTTTTATGGTAGACTTAGATGACGGGGATCTTTATAAACAGACAATTGATCCATGGATTTGTTTAGAGCAAAGTGAGCAGGATAAGGCAAAAGATTACGTTTTGCGTCTGACTTCAATGGATAATAATTATTATGATTATTTTGTCGTCGGTGAATCAGGTGAATATTCAAATGCACTTCTTAATTACCCTACCACAAAAGGGCGTTCTGTTGGCTTAGAAGGTGGGTTTGGTTTGTTTGGTTCAATTGTTTCCGACTGGAAAACTGTAAAAATAATTAGACGCTAGGCTTTCTAATTATCATACAACCATTCAAAGAATCCCTGTATCAGCATTGATCCTATTAAAACGGATAATGAAAGCCCTGCGGATTTCATCGAGTCCCCTGTCCAGAACCAAGAGCAAAAGAGTACCCAGGTAAAAGTTGCAGCTCGAATTTTTATAGATTTTGGACTAAAAATATGATATAAAAATCTTCTTTTTTTCATTTAATATTTAGCATTAATGGTTGATTAAATAGATTCAATCAAAAATTTTAATCTTTTAATATAAAAAATGATCAAAAACAGTAACGACATATCAAAAATATACGAAAAATTTCCTGATCAAAACCCTAACCCAGTTATGCGCTCATCTGAAAAAGGTGACATTTTATATTTTAATAATCCGGCAATAAAAATTATACAATATTGGGAACAAGTAAAGGATAGGTCCTTCCCCAAAAGTTTTTTTGATAATGTTAAGAAGTCTAAACAAAAACTGGCGGAAAGTAGTTTCGAGATTCGTACAGACAAAAAATTCTTTTTAGTAAAATCAGTATATGTTGAAGAATTAAAAAGTTATAATATTTATTTTCAAGATATTACGGCAAAGAGCATAATATCAAAATTCCCTGATCAAAACCCTAATCCTGTAATGCAGGTTGATTATGAAGGACATTTAATATATCATAACGAGGCCTCAAATCCATTTATCAAACATAATAAATTAAAGATTGGCAGTTTGGTAAGTGAGGACCTCTTATCATTAGTGGGTGAAGTTGTCTTAACTTCATCTTTTAAAAATAGTCGCGTCAATTTTGCACATTCTATTTATGATATTCATTTAGTGCCTGTCAAAGAATTTGACTTTATAATAATGTATTGTACTGATGTCACTGCTGAGGATTTAGTCCGAAAGTTTCCTGACCAGAATCCAAATCCAGTCCTTCGATTTAATAAAGATTTCATTCTAGAATATTATAATGATGCGGCTTCATATATTATTGATGAATGGGGTGTGTCGACTGGTCAATCTATTGATAGGTGGATTATTTCAAAAATTAAAAATTCTAAAACTTCACATATCAAAAAAATAGAGCATGAAGTAGGGCACAAAACATTTTCCTCTGATATTGTTTTTACCCCTCAATTTAATTTTTATCTTATGTATTCTACTGATATCAGTGAGTCTAGAGCAAAAGAAATGATACTCGGCAAGCTATCTAAATATTTTTCGCCTCAAGTGTTTAGTTCAATTTTTACTGGAGAGCTTGATGTAAAAATACAGACGAGGAGAAAAAACCTCACGATATTTTTCTCTGATATTAAAGGGTTTACATCTTTAACTGAAAAATTAGAGCCTGAACAGCTTACTAATCTTATTGCTGATTACTTAACAGAAATGACTGATATCGCAATGAAGTATGGAGGTACTGTAGATAAATATATTGGTGATGCGATAATGATATTTTTTGGTGACCCCGATACCAAAGGTATTAAGATAGATGCTGTTTCATGTGTTAAAATGGCATTAGAAATGTTAACAAGGTTAAGTGTAATAAAGAAAAAATGGGAATCTCAAGGCATATCAGATAATCTCTCAATCAGGATAGGGATTCATTCAGATATTTGCACTGTTGGTAACTTTGGTTCGAAAGATAGGTTGGACTACACTGTGCTTGGCAATGGTGTGAATTTAGCATCTAGATTGGAGGGTCTTGCAAAACCAAATACTATATTAATTTCTGATAGTACTTATAATATTATAAAAGAAGAAATTGATTGCATTGCTTCTGAAGAAGTAAAAGTGAAAGGGAAGTTGCAACCTGTAAAGACTTATAAAGTTAATGATGTGCTTTCTGAGCACAGTAACACTGATATTTTTTATGAAGACGAAGGCTTTTTATTAAATATTGAAGAGAGTAAAATCACAGACGTAGAGCTTATAATAGATAATCTAAAAAAAAGTATTTTAAAATTAAAATCAAATAAGAGAGAGAAATGATGAAACTATTTTCTTGGAATGTAAATGGTGTAAGGGCTGCTACAAAAAAGGGCCTGTTTCAATGGTTAGAATATGAAGCTCCTGATGTTTTGTGTATTCAAGAAACAAAAGCCCATGTAGATCAATTAACTGCTGAGATACTAACGGATCATGGTTATCATGCATCATGGCACTCAGGTGAGAGGCGCGGTTACAGTGGCGTCGCGACTTTTAGTAAGAAAGAACCTCTTTTTGTACAAGAAGGTCTTGGTATTGATAAATATGATGTCGAGGGCAGAGTTTTATTAACAGAGCATGAAGATTTTTTATTATATAATATTTATTTTCCAAATGGTCAAAAAGATGAAACACGGCTAAAGTACAAATTAGATTTTTATGATGATTTACTTCCGATAATAAATGAACAAGTTGAATCTGGTAGTAATGTGATTGTTGCTGGTGATTGGAATACCGCTCACTATCCAATTGATTTAGCAAGGCCGAAAGAAAATGTAAAAACTTCTGGGTTTATGCCAATAGAGAGAGAAAAACTAGATGATTATGTAAATGATGGATGGACGGATACTTTCAGGCTTTTTAATAAAGAGCCTGAGAAATATTCATGGTGGTCATACAGAATGGGTGCGAGGGCAAGGAATGTTGGTTGGCGTATCGATTACTTCTTTGTTAATTCTGATTTTTCAGATTTATGTAAAAATGCAGATATTCACCAAGATGTTATGGGTTCAGATCATTGTCCTGTTTCGCTTGAGCTTGATCTGTAATTATTAATTAAACTATAAAATGACTCATTTCATTTGATTAAATCTTAATGAATAAATCGATTTATAAACGACTTTACAGCCTGGTTTCTGGATATTGGCCATTTTTAGTAGTGTCCTCATTGTCAGCATTTATTTATGTTGCATTCAATGGATTATCTGTGTGGCTAACGGCTACTCTATTTAATAATATTCTTACTGATTTTGATGAGTTGATTAAAACCCAAATTTTATTATCTGAATCAAAGGATAGTTTGAATGGACAGTTAAAATTTTGGACAAATAAATTAATACTTAGAGATACTGCGATTGAGTCTCTTCGTGTTTTATGTTTTACATTAATTGGCTCATTTTTGATCAAGAACTTTTTTCTTTACATTAAAAATATAGCTCTTACATACATTCAGTTTAACCTTATAAAAAAATTACGAGCTCAATTATATGCTCATTTACAATCCATGTCATTATCTTTTTTTGATAAAAGGCAAACGGGCGAGCTTTCATCTATTGTTATAAACGATGTCTCAAATATGCGAGTTGCATTTGGGACTAGTTTCCATAAACTGTTCGTTGAGCCGATTAATATTATTGTTTTTATATCGTTGCTATTTATAATCAATGTTAAACTAGCGTTATTATCAATTGTTATTGTCCCTTTGACAGGAGTAGTCGTAGTAATCATAGGCAAAAGTATCCGAAGACGATCAAAGAGAACTGCTGAAAAAATTGCAAGAATAATGGGAATAATGAGCGAAAATCTCAATTCAATTAGAATTGTAAAAGCTTTTGCTATGGAAGCCTTCGAAACTAATCGATTTGAAAAAGAGCAAGACCGGCATTATGCTTTAGATTTGAGGCAAGCGAAACTCCGTTTAATTTCTTCGCCTATTACCGAAATGATTGGCGCTTTTATTGCTGTCATTCTTCTTTGGATTGGTGGTCATGATGTCCTAGTATCAAATGATATGAGTTCAGAAGACTTCATTCGATTTATTTTAATCCTTTTTAGCGTATTGCAGCCTATCCGCTCTCTAAGCAATGTAAGTATTAATCTACAAAAGGGCTTCGCTTCGGCTGATAGAGTATTTGATGTATTAGACACGCAACCTTCAATAGTATCAAAGCCTAATGCATTGAAAATCGATGATGTGAATGAGCATATCATTTTTAAAAACGTTGCTTTTAATTATGAAGGAACTGAAAATATTTTGGAAAATATTTCTTTTTCTATGGTGAAAGGAACCGTTACTGCCTTAGTCGGAGCAAGCGGATCAGGTAAATCAACTATTGCTGATTTGATTCCAAGATTTTATGACGCTGTTGATGGTAAAATAGAGATTGATGGAGTTGATATCAGGGATCTGGATATTAATGTTTTACGCAAAGTGATGGGTATTGTTTCTCAGGAGACAATACTCTTTAATGATACCATTGGTGCAAATATTAAATACGGCCTCCAGAGTGTAAGTGATCAGCGATTAAAAGCTGCTGCTAAAAATGCAAATGCTTTAGATTTTATCTTAGAACAGCCTAATGGTTTTGAAACGATGATAGGTGAAAAGGGTGTTAGGCTTTCTGGTGGTCAAAGGCAACGAATTGCTATTGCCAGAGCTATTTTGAAAAATCCCTCCATATTGATTCTAGATGAAGCTACATCTTCTTTAGATACTGAGTCTGAATATTTAGTTCAAAAAGCTATAGATAATCTTATGGCTGATAGAACAGTATTGGTTATTGCTCACAGGCTTACTACGGTTGAAAATGCTGACACTATTGTTGTGATGAAAAATGGACAAATAGTAGATATTGGTTCTCACAATGATTTGCTGAAAAAAGATGGAGTATATACTAGATTATATAAGAAACAGTTTAAAAAATAATATTTAATGAAAACTCAAATTTCCATTTTGTTTGATGCTTATCATTTATATCATCTTGCGCAATTTGAACCTTTAATGACTTTATTAGAAAAAGATGATAGGTTCAATGTCTATTATTCTACTTCTAGTGAAAACAGAAAAGAAGAAATTGAACTATGCTCTTCTATTTTATTAAAAAGGAAAGGTCAGTTTGTTTTTCATAAAGATGAAAATATTCGGTGTGAGAAAATAAAAAATATAGGACTCGATGTTTTTATTTGTGGATGGTCAAGATATGACATTGATAGTTATGTTAATGATAATACTCTTGTAGCAATGATTTATCATGGAATAGGTGTAAAACCTTCTTATTGGAATGACAATCACCCGAGACTAGACCTTAGGTTCGTTGAAGGCGAATACCGAATTAATCAACTCAGGGAGAATGGGGTTAGCACAGATCTTTCATTAACAGGATATATAAAACTTGACCCATTGTTTAATAATGAATCTTCTTATTTTGAAGATAAAAAAAAATTGCTTGGTTTAAATAAATCAAAACAAACGATTCTATATGCCCCTACTTTTTACCCTAGCTCATTAGAAAAATTAGGAATGAAACTCGGCGACTTTACTAAAAAATACAATTTGATTATTAAACCACATATGTGGACATATTATCTTGATAGTTTTGGAGGGGCAAATCTGAAAGGGCAAAGAAAATTAATTTATAATTTATCAGAAAAATTTGATCATGTAAGTTTGTTAAGCCCTGATGAGCATAATATTATACCCTATTATTCAATTTCAGATCTTTTATTAACTGACGCGAGTAGTACCATATATGAGATGATTGCATTATCTAAACCAGTAGTAGTAAATAGGTTTTATCATTTAAAATTATCACATAGAATTTTTCAAAAAAGATTATATAAGAGAAGATTAAATAAAGAAATGAATGATGAAGTCGAAAACTTTTGCTTCTCGGCTGATAATATCAAGCAATTACCATTAGTCTTAGATAAGGCCATAAAGTATAAATATAAGAATATTGTTTCAATGCGAGAATATCAGGAAAAGATGCTTTATAAGCTCGACGGCCAAGCCTCAAATAGGGCAAGAGATGAAATATTAAACAGGTTAAAAAATTAACATTTATGATAAAAATACTCTTCGAAACTCATCACCTTTATTATCTACCAAACTTTGAACCAATTATTAATGAATTAAAAAAGAGAGGTAATTATGATATCTATATATCTATGCCCCAGTATATTAATAATAGGGAAAAGGTTTTATTCCAATCCGCATGTGAGTTGTTGAAGTTAAATGTTATTTCTAGTGCGGATGAAGAATTGAGAATTGAGAAAATTATTTCAACTAAATTTGACGTTATTATTGTTGGTAACGTAGGTCAATTAATTAAGATAGTTTCAAAATCAACAGTCGCTGTTATGGTCTACCACGGTATTGGCCTTAAACAATCTTACTATAAAGATATTGATGATAGAATTAATATTAGAGCTGTTGAGTCACAATCCAGACTAAATAAATTAATTGAGCAAGGACAAACAAATCTTGCTCTTACGGGCTTTACTAAATTAGACCCGCTTTATTTATTGAGCGAAAAAGAAGACCAGGATTTAAAAAGTAAGCTTGGTATAAATAATGATTTACCCATTGTTCTTTATGCTCCAACATTCTATCCTACATCATTCGAAAGTATATATCAAGAATTAGAGTTTATATCTTCTGAATATAATATATTGATTAAACTTCATAATTTTTCATGGTTCCAGAGCCGTTATTCTTATCAAAGTAGTATTGCAACTAAAATAGCACTAAAAAATGAAAATATACACTTGCTACCAAGCAATGTCTTTAACATTATCCCTTATTATAAAATTTCAGATATTTTAATAAGTGATATTTCCTCAACAATATTCGAGTTTCTGCCTTTAAATAGACCAATAATTCAGGTTGAATGTTTAAAACTCCGGCTCAGGCATAGAATTTTTAATAAAAGATTTAAAAGAAAGTTAGATCTTGACAGAATGCAGGAGTTGGATTTTGTCTATAAAGTAGAATCTCCTTCAGAACTTCATAGATGTATTGCTTTTGCTTCAGATCATCCTGAAGAGATGTCGAATTTAAGAAAAGAGGCTCATGATTATTACCTTCTTAATAATAATGGAAAGTCATCAATAATGCTAATCGAAGAAATAGAAAAATCTTTGGCTTAAATGAAAATTGCAATTTATAGTCCGAATTGGGTTGGAGATGCTGCCTTATCTCTTCCTTTTATTCAACATGTGAAACAAAAATATCCAAATTCTGAATTGATTATTATTTGTAAAGAATGGGTGAAATCGGTTTATCAAAATAATCCAAACATAAATAAAATTATTAGTATTGCGACAACTGAATCTCGTGGAATAACTAATACATTACGTTTAGGTTTTTTGTTGCGTAAAGAAAACATTCAAATATTTTATACGCTCACGGATTCATTTAGAAGCTCTTTTGTCATTTGGCTGTCAAAATCAAAAAAGCGGATTGGATATAATGCTCAAGGACGCGGGTTTTTTTTGACTGTAAAAGTTACATTACCTTTAAAAAAAACTCATCGATATAAAAAATATTTAAAATTAATTAAAAAAAATGATACATCAATTAATCACAAATTAATTTACTTTAAAAAAGAAGAAATTGAATGGGCAAAACATGAAATAGAAGAACTTGGAATTAAGAATCCCGTTGGTCTTTTTCCATTTAGTGTTTCTGAAATAAGGACGTTTCCAAATGAAAAAATTTCTGAATGGTTAAATGGTTCAAAAGAAAATTTTTTAATATTTGGGGCAAAAAATGATACACAAAGAGCTAATGTCATTATTAATGAAAATAAAAATCTTTCTATGGTGTCACTTTGTGGCAAGTACAGCTTAAGACAAAGTATGGCTATGATTTATCTATGTAAATATGCTTTAGCTACTGATAGTGGTTTGGGACATATTTCATCAATAATAAAAGTACCTACGATATCTTTTTTTGGTGCGAATAGAGCTCTTGTTACCAAGCCTCTTGGTAAGAATTGTGTAGTCATAGATCAAAGTAATCGATGCAATCCATGTAAAAAAAATATTTGTTGTCTTAAATCAATCAATAAGGATGATGTAAATTCTAGCATCAGTTCGTTGATATAGGATTTATAATTTGAGGTGATATGAAAGCATTTATTTTAGCAGCAGGTGTGTCTAGGAGACTTTATCCTGAAACGTATAATACTCCAAAATGTCTTTTAGATGTTGGCGGGAAGCCAATTATTAATTATCAATTAGAGGCTCTTGAAAATATTGGAATTCAAGATGTAACAATGATTATTGGCTATCATCGTGAAATGTTAGTCAACCACGTAACAAAGCAATTTCCAAAACTGAATTTTGATTTTATTGTGAACAATCATTACTTTGAAACAAACACAGCTTACTCAGTCTACCTAGGTCGTAAAAAACTTGTTACTGATGATCATATTTTGATGAACGCAGATGTAATATACCCACCTGAGCTCATAACGAGAATTAATGACTCTCTACATGAAACAGTCCTTGCCGTAGACATTAAAAAATGCGGAAGAGAAGAAGTCAAAGTAATTGAAGGGAGCAACTTTAAAATAAAGGCCATAGGAAAAGAACTAATTGAAGAACAATGTCTAGGGGAATTTCTTGGTGTAGCTAAATTCTCTTTAGAGTTTAATCATTTGTTTTCAGAGTCCTTGTCAAAATTAATAAATGCTGGAGCAAAGTCTGATTATTTTGAGGCAGGTATTGAATCTCTTTTAAGTAAAACGGATGTTTTTTATAGTGATGTATCTGACCTGCCATGCCTTGAAATTGATTTTATAGAGGACTTAAATGAAGCTCGTAAATTATTTTAAACTAAAAATTAGAACATAATAATGGCAAAAATTTCCCCATTCAAAGGCTGGCGATACAATGAAGACAATATTGATCTTTTTGAAGATGTGATTGTCCCCCCATATGATGTAATTACTCGCGAAGAGCAAGAAGAGTATTATAATAAATCTCCTTACAACTACATCCGTATTAATTTAAACAATACAAAAGGTGAGGGAAAATACGTTTCTGCTGCGAACACATTAAATATGTGGATTGGAAGTGGCATATTAGTCGAAGAACATAAGCCTGCAATTTATATTTTATCTCAATCTTTTTTAGTGGATGATGCTAGAGTTGAAAGAATTAGTTGTATATGCGCTTTAACGTTATCTGAGCTTGGGGATGATGTCCTTGCCCATGAACAAACAATCGATAAGCATTTAGATGACCGTTATAAATTAATGAGTTCAACTTATGCAAATTCGGGTCAAATATTCATGAGTTATAAAGATCAAAAAATGATTTTAGAGGAACTACATCGGAATTTGAAAAATGACCCATCAATGGAAGCTAATCTTGATGGCGTCTATTATAAGTTATGGCCCATTACAGATACAGATTCAATAAATGAATTTGTGGTAAGTCTAGAAGATAAAAAATTAGTTATTGCTGATGGTCATCATCGTTATAAAACGGCTTTAAAATATTCAAAAAATCATGAAGGCGCCCAATCAGATAAGGTCATGGTAACATTGGTTAATAGTGAAAACCCGGGAATGCAAATTTTACCTACTCATCGAATTGTAAAAAAATCCGATATTAATATTAAGGAAATTAGAAAAAGAGTAAGTAAAAATTTTAAATATAAAGAATATGATGGTGTTGAAAAATTATTAATAAATATGGAAAAATTTAAAACAGATAAAGGATTTTTAGGTTTATTCCACAAGTCTTCAAACATAGGTCTTTTGTTAGAGTTTAATGCCTGGGAATTACTCAAGAATGATAAGGAAGACAAAATAAAGGCTTTAGACGAATTGGATACAAATATTTTGCATAAATTTTTATTGAAAGACACCTTTGGAATCGATACAAATAATCAAGAAGATTTAGAAAACTTGGCTTATTTAAGAGGGAACAATTCTCCACTAGAGATGTTAGCTAAAGAAGAATATGATGTAGTTTGCTTCGTTAATCCTCCTTCACTTGATGATGTTTTTACGATTGCAGAAAGCGGCGAAGTGATGCCTCAAAAGTCTACATTTTTTTTCCCAAAAGTATATTCTGGTATAGTGACTAGGAATTTTTAAAATATAGGAACATATAAATATGAATTTATTAAAAAAAGAACTTGAAAAACTGATACCGGAAGCTCAGCAAAATATTAAAACCCTCATTAAAAATAAGGGCGAAAGTCAAATAAGCACAGTTTCTGTTTCTCAAGCATATTCGGGGCTAAGAGGAATAAAAGCTTTTGTTTGTGATACATCATCTGTTTCTGCAGATAAAGGGTTAATTATTCGTGGATATCCACTCCTCGATATTGTCAATATTCTTCCAGAAGAAGTGTTTTATTTGCTATTAACTGGGCGCCTTCCAAATACAGAAGAGCTTTCAGATTTGCAAGGACAGTATTCAATGCATTCTAAAGTTCCAAACTACGTATGGTCTGTTCTTGAAAAACTACCTAAAGACACTCATCCAATGACAATGTTTAACCTTGGCATATTGGCGATGCAAAACGAAAGCATATTTCAAAAAAAGTATGATGAAGGCATGCATAAAAATGAGTTTTGGGATTATATCCTTGAAGATGGAATCCAATTGATAGCAAAACTTCCTGAATTAGGAGCTGGTATTTATAGGATGCGATTTAATAAAGGTGACAGAATTGAATCTAACAAAGATTTAGATTGGTCTGGTAACTTTGTGCATATGATGGGTATGTCTGATCAAGGAAAAGATTTCCACAAATTAATGCAATTATATTTTATGTTGCATTGTGACCATGAAGGCGGAAACGTGAGTGCATTTGCTTCACACACTGTCGCCTCAGCGCTATCAGATCCTTTTTATTCTGTTTCTGCAGGGTTGAATGGTTTAGCTGGGCCTCTACATGGCTTAGCAAATCAAGAGTGTTTAAAATTCGTTCTTGATATTCAGAAGCATTTTGACGGCGCTCCTACAAAAGAAGAGCTGAGAAGTTTTTGCTGGGACAGGCTCGAATCAGGTCAGGTTATTCCTGGTTATGGGCATGCAGTTTTACGTTGCCCTGACCCTAGGTTTACTGCATTTATTAATTTTGGCAGAGAGCATATTAAAAATGATGATGTTTTTCATATTGTAAATTCTTTATTTGATGTTGCTCCTAAGGTACTAACGGAACAAGGGAAAGCTAAGAATCCTTGGCCAAATGTTGATGCAGCATCTGGGTCGCTGCTTTATCATTATGGTTTGAAGGAATTCAATTTTTATACGGTATTATTCAGTATCTCAAGGAGTATGGGGATGATAGCGCAAATGGTTTGGGAGAGAGCGCTTGGGATTCCTATTACACGTCCAAAATCGGTTACGACAGATTGGATAAAAGAAAATTCTTAGGTCGCTTTTTTAAAAAAGGTTTAGTCCTTTTTTTTGTCAAGCTAAGTTTATTTGCATCAGATAATACTTTCTCTTCGGTCAGAGTATGGTATCCAAGCTCAGAAACTATTAGTACTATTCAACAAGCTGGTATCGCTCTAGACCATAGTACTTCAAGGTCTGATGTGTACATAGATTTTGTAGCATCGAATTATGAAAAAAAGATTTTATCAAAGATTGGAATTTCATTTGAAATTTTAATTGATGATTTATCAGCATTTTATAAAGAAAGAAGTATTCCCGCAATGAGTAGAAATTTTCCTCTAGGTTCTATGCAAGGCAACTATACGTGGGATGAATTAAACCAAAGATTCGATGAGTTAAAAAGTTTATATCCCGAAATTATTTCTGATAAAGTTGTTTTAGGACAATCAATTGAAGGGAATGATATATGGGCATTTAAATTGTCAGATAATGCTAATATTGATGAAGAGGAGCCTGAGATTCTTTACACTGGTCTCACTCATTCTAGAGAGCCATTAAGCATGATGAATTTATTTTATTTTGTTCAAAATTTGTGTGAAGATTATCAATCAAACTCTAACCTTGAAGCTAATTATTTAATTAATGAAAGAGAAATGTGGTTTATCCCTGTAATTAACCCTGATGGCTATATATACAATGAGCAAATTGAGCCTAATGGTGGGGGAATGCATAGAAAAAACAGAAAGGATACAGGCTGCGGGCAGGGCACTCAAAGAGGTGTAGACTTAAATAGAAATTTTAGTTTTGGATGGGGGATAAATGATACAGGCTCTAGTCCTGATCCTTGCTATGCAACATACAGAGGAGCAAGTGGTTTTTCGGAACCAGAAACTCAAGTTGTTCGAGACTTTATTAATACTAGAGAATTTGTGAATGTATTACATTATCATAGTTATGGTAATATGTATATCCATCCTTTTGGAGATGGGTCTTATCCTGATAGTCTAAGTCTTTTGACTTTTCGTGGTTTGGCTAATGAAATGTCTGATTATAATAATTTTATATTTGGAACAGGTTATGAAACTGTTGGCTACACTGTAAATGGAGATGCTGTTGATTGGTCATACGGAGTTAATAATATAATAGCTTACACTCCAGAAGTTGGATTAGCTAGTCAAGGTTTTTGGCCATCTGCTGATGAGGTTGAATCAATATGTATAGATCAGTTTGAGCCTAATAAAGTTTTTGCTTTTGTTGCTGGAAGTGATTTTATTTTAGATGAATTTTCTCTTTCGAATGAATTCCAGGCTGGCATTAACAATGAACTTTTATTAAATATTAAAAATAGGGGGCTCGTTAATTCCTCAGGGCCGGTAGTTGTCTCAATTGAATCATTAACAAGTTTAATTGTTATAGATGATTCATTAAAAGAGATCAGTAGCTTAAGCAGTTGGGGAAATCAAACCTTGAGTTTTGATTTAAGCGTGCAAGATCAAAT
>CALKMQ010000118.1 GCA_938092125.1 uncultured bacterium | reverse complement strand
GGTATTATTGAGCTTGGTGGAGATGTAGATATTTTCAGATTTGACCTTAAATATCCTATAACTGTACTTACAAAATCTTTTGGTAACACTGATGTATTTGCCGAAATCTTTGATAATGCTGGACAGCTAATATCTTCAGATGATAATAGTAGAGACAGCAATAACTTCATGATGAAGCTTCCACTACTTCCTGGACCTCATTTTTTAAAAATAAAACATTATTCAGTTGACGAGACAGGTGATTATGTAGTGACCTTAGAATCATCCGAGATGTATGATAAGCAAGCTGATGATTTAATTTTAAATAAAACTAAATCATATTTTAACGTTGGACATATAGTTTACATTGCCCATGAAAACAGACACCGATCATATGACCTAGAAAGAATTCAAATAAATTCATATGATTTTAAACTAGACTCAAAGAGGTTTATAAAAATTCTACTTAATGATTCTATAAATATTAACCCTTCAAATTGTTATGTTCCCAGTTATGGTCAATATGAAAACCTAGGAATAATACAAAAAAACTATATTTCAAATCCTCTAGAAGCTGAAAATCTCCCAAGGTATTTGCCACAAGAAAAACTAGATAATTCTTTAGTATTTGGAACTGTAAGAGATTACAAAACACGTAGACCAATTTTAGGTGCAGAAGTAAGGATTTACGGTTCGCAGACACCTACTAATGGTGGGAGTCAAACTAGATTAATAAATCTAATTAATGG
Organism: uncultured bacterium; assembly: GCA_938092125.1. GTDB lineage: Bacteria > Fidelibacterota > Marinisomatia > Marinisomatales > UBA1611 > TMED80. The sequence continues at coordinate 3,310 of CALKMQ010000118.1, read as the reverse complement.
TGAAACTTGGGAAGGTGGCAATAAGTTACCCACAAAAAGACCACTTTATAAATCACCAACAATAAATAAATACCCGGAAGAAAAAGGCAGAAGGATTACAGGCTTAAAGGGAAAATTTGCTATAGCTGTTAAAGACACTGGCTTTTTAGTGATTAAAGTAAATGCGCCTACAAATAATTACAGGACTCAAGAAAAAATGATTAGAATTCGTAATAGGAAGGGTGATTTTTATGGAACTGATATATGGTTAATACCAAAATAAATTATTTATTAATTATTGCATTTATATTTTTTTCATTTATAAAAGGACAAAAAATGACTGAAGCAGGAATAGCTACATTGGGGGGCGGTTGTTTTTGGTGTGTTGAAGCAGTATACCAAAGAATCGATGGCGTAATATCTGTAATACCAGGGTATGCTGGAGGTAAAACTAAAACTACTACCTATAAAGAAATTTGCACCGGAAAAACTGGTCATGCGGAAGTTGCTAAAATAGAGTTTGATAAAAAAATCATTTCATATAATCAAATATTAAATATCTTCTGGCAAGCTCATGACCCAACAACTCTTAATAGACAAGGTAATGATATAGGCACTCAATACAGATCTGTAATTTATTACCATAATGAAGAGCAAAAGAAAATAGCTACAGAGTCTAAAATAGAGGCAGATAATTCAGGATATTGGAAAGATAAAATTGTGACAGAAATATCAGAAATTTATAATTATTCCGACGCCGAAGATTATCACAATAACTATTATGATAACAACCCTAATCAGCCTTACTGTGTTTTTGTAATAAAACCAAAACTAGATAAACTTGTAGAAAAGGGAGTAATCGAGACAAAATAGTCATTGGTTTTTATTCTAAAATAATCGTGTATTAAAAAATAGAATAATCCACAAGGCTCGTTCTTAATGATATTGGTCTATAATTAGATATCCTGAAATGTTAGATAAAAAATTAATTACGAATATCTTTTTTCAAACTCTTGCATTGTTTCAATAAGGACTTCAACGCCTTTTTGGGGCATAGCATTATAAATTGAAGCTCTAAACCCACCTACAGATCGATGACCTTTTAAAGTTGTTAACCCCCTTGCAAGGCAAAAGTCTAAAAATACTTTATCATCAATTCCATTATCATCAAATATAAAAGGAACATTCATTAGAGACCGGTCTTCTTTATTTATGGGACTTTTAAATAAAGTATTTCTATTAATCTCCTCATAAAGCAGACCTGCTTTCAATTCATTAATATTAGCCATAGAATCCAAACCACCTAATTGCTTTAGCCACTTTAATGTTTCATTTACAACACAAACTGAAAATACAGGTGGTGTATTAAACATAGAATCCTTAGAAGCATGTGTATTGTAACTCATCATGGTGGGTATATCTCTATATTTCAGTTCAAAAAGGTCAGATCTTATAATTACTAAGGTTACACCAGCAGGTCCAATATTTTTTTGAGCACCAGCATAAATTAAACCAAATTTTGAGATATCTATTGTTTTTGACAATATATCAGAACTCATGTCAGCTACTAAAAATGTATTATTATTAATTTCCGGAAAATTTTTGTACTGTGTACCGTAAATAGTATTATTACTGGTAATGTGCAAATAAGAAGAATTTGAAGAAATTTGCACATCTTTAGGTATATAAGAGTAATTAGAATCTTTACTACTACCTATTACATTAACTTTACCAAATTTTTCGCATTCTATAATCGCTTTTGCGGACCAAGAACCTGTGTCGATATAATCTGCTGAACCTGCTATAGGTAAAAGATTCATAGGAACCATCGAGAATTGTAATGATGCACCTCCCTGAAGCCAAAGAACACTATAGTTTTTAGGAATATTTAAAAGCTCTATAATGTTATTTGTAGTTTCCTCAAATAAATCTACAACTTGAACGGAACGATGACTCATCTCTAATAAACTCATTCCTGATTGTTTAAAGTTTTTTATCGATTCTATAGAAGAATTTATAGCTTGTTGAGGTAAGCAGGCTGGTCCTGCACTAAAATTATATATTTTTTTCAAATTTTTAATAAATTGACAATAGTATACCTAAAATTTGATAAAATCAGCACATTAGGTCAATAGCTACTGCGCTCTAAATGCAAATTATGTTATCGACAATAATATTATTTTAACCTGATTAGAGCGCGATAGTATTAACTAAAATCTAGGGCTGCCTAGTTACTTTGTAAGGTATCGACCAGGTAACATTGTTATACTCACTACTTTCTACAAATATAGTAGCTAAATCAATAGTATTAAAAAAAGATCTAAAAACTCGTGAATCTCTTCCAAATCCAGGTCCATGTAAACGCCAAATAGCAGTATGAATATTATCATTTGCCGCACTATCAGATGTTATCCCTCTATCATTTAATTTACGTCTTCCTCGTTGGAAAGCATTTCGACCAAAACGATGCATAACCCACTCTCCTACTCCCAAAGAATCAATTGCATATTCAGGACCGATATTTTCAACATCAACTTTTATCATTATTTGTTGAAATGCATTAAACGTTGGCAAATTTTCTCTATCTAAATACAAATCGCCAGAATTATCTGAATTCATTGAAAACAGTAATTCTCCTTGATTATATGAGTTCTCACCAGCATCATTTGTTGAAGTTTCTATTGAAAAAATATTCAGAGAAGAAATAGATACTTTATTCCCTGTGCTACCTGTGATTGGAGTAATAGCCGCTATTTTCCACCTATAACCGTCAGGGTTGCTATTATCAGATACTTTAAAAAATTTTACTTTCCTAGTCATCAAAGACTCAAAGTTTTTTGAGAAACTCATAGAATCAATAATTTCTAAATTGGAAGTATCTTTTACCAAAACTCTAAAAATACCATTCAAATTGTAACTAATTAATCCAATTGCAGTATCAGCATCAACATTAAACTCTACTGATCTTTCTCTACTAATTATTTGCCTACCAAACCGTATCCGGTAACCCTCGCCATACCTTAATGTATCTTCAGTCACTCTTTGCATACCAATAGATTCAAGACCATTATCAAACTCCATATCAACAATGCCTTCATCATCATAACCATCAATGCCTACGGCTGTGTCTTCATCTAAGAGTCTCATTAATTCACTTTTATCATTTTCAGAATCATTTTTTAGATTTACGCAACCGTTGAAAACGAGCCCAATAAATAACAGAATATTTAATACTTTAATCATTTTTTTCTTCATTATTTCCAAAATCCTCTTTTATTATTTTTTCTTTCATTACTAAATTTTCTTTTACCACCACGAGAACGCTTTTTAT
>CALKMQ010000117.1 GCA_938092125.1 uncultured bacterium | reverse complement strand
GAAGTCAAATAAAAAGTTTATAAGTCGTTTTCAAAAGCTTGAGAAAAAAATAAATAAATCAAACAAAAATATAGAAGATCATTCTAAAAGAGAACTAAATGATATCTGGGATGAAGTTAAAAAGAGCTGAATTGTTCACCGCTGATTGTAGCAGTAATATCCCTTTCATTAGCATTATTTCGGTGCTCACACATATAAACCCTTTGCTACACACCTAATTTCAGGGATCCGCTTTTTATTGGTATGGATAAAGAGTTTCCAAGTATGGATGTTTTTAAATGCGCGGGCATATCATCTTCACCTTCGCTTGTATGCTTGTAAAATTGTTCTCCCTCAGGTACCATTTTATTAAAATGATATTCAAAATCATTTCTAACGCTAGCATCTGTATTCTCATTTATAGTTATAGATGCTGAGGTGTGTCTGATAAAAAGTTGTAATACTCCAATGTTAAAATTTTTTATTTCTGGAAGAGATTCGACAATATCATCAGTTATTAAATGGAAACCTCTATTTTTTTTATATATAGTAATATCTCTCTGTACCCACATATTGTACGTGTTATGTCTTTTTTTCTTTTTTTCTTGCTGCTGGGAAGAGAATATTATTTAATATTAATCTATACCCTGGCGAATTTCTATGAAGAGATAAATCTGTAGGGGGATCGCCAACAAAATGTTGATAATCTTCTGGATCATGGCCGCCATAAAAAGTATAGGTACCTTTTCCGAAATTGCCATGGAGATATTTAGCCTGAACAGAAGCAGGATCTTCACCTAAAATAATCACATTATTTTTTATCATATTCTTGTTAAAGCCCGTAGTTTGCCCCATAAAACCTTTGACAATAGGAACATGATTTTGATTTAACATTGTTGGTACAGGATCGTATTTAGCCGAAAATTCAAATAAAGAAAAATAGTCAGCTTCAGCGCCTCTAGTTATCGGATTGTGGCTAGGAGGATAGTCTATATCTGAAAATTCGTAAACCATCGGGTCTGAATAGATTGAAAAATCTTTAAAAGCCAAAGTTTTAGAATAATCTATTTTTTGGGAGAGATTTTTATCCACTGGAGTGCCATCAAATACGCTATGAACTCCATCAATATCTTCTAATGATAGTGCTATATCATAAGAATCAGTTGCTGAACACATAGCAAATAAAAACCCTCCATTTGATATATAATTTTTGATAATTCTAGATATTGTCTTTTTTTCTTCATGAACACTAGCTATTCCATATTTTTTAGCTAACGATTCAAATCTATTTTTCTGTTCAATATACCATGGAGCATTATGATAATTACGGTAAAATTTTCCATATTGGCCTGTAAAATCTTCATGATGAAGGTGAAGCCAGTCATAATCCTCTAAACCATTGTTCAAGACTTCTTCATCCCATAATGTTTCATAATCTACTTCAGCATAAGTTAGAGCGAGGGTAACCGCATCATCCCAAGGTTGCTTATTTGGAGGAGTGTAGATAGCAATCTTGGGCGCTTTTTCTAGAATTACAATATCCATATTATTTTTTTCTATTGTAGAGTAGATATCTATAATCTCATTATTTACTTCTACATAAGAAACTCCTCTAATTTTACATTCAGTTTTAATTGAGGCTTGGCCCTCAATTAAAAAAGCTCCACCTTGAAAATTTAATAACCATTCTACATTTATATTCCTTTTTAATGCATAGAATGCTATACCATAAGATTTTAGATGATCATTTTGTGTTTGATCCATTGGGATAAGAATTTTTTGGCAAAAAATAGTTCCCGTTATAAATAAGTATGTTATTAAAATTTTATTAAATTTTTTCATCGATTTTAAGTTTTCTTATATGGTATCTAATTGGTTCGGAAAAAATTGAATTTGGGAATTCGTTAATTACTTTCATATAATGTCTCATTGCTATTTGCTTATCATTATATATCTGTTCGTATATTTGCCCAGTCATTACTTCTGCTCTATCTGAATAAATTGTATTTTTTAATTTTGTCAGTAAGTCTAATGCTTCATTATATTTATTTAATTTTGTTAAAATAATTGTTCTCCTTAAGCAAAGTAAAGGGAAGAGCTTTTGCCCTTCATTTTGTTTAATTATGTATTTAAGTAATTGATTTGCTTCAGAAATTTTTCTTTGCTTTAGTAAGGATTCTGACTTCAAGTAGTTTATAAAACTTTCCTTACTTTTTTCATCAACCTCGACATAGTAAAAATTTATTATATCTCTTAACTCCATAAGGTCATTGAAATATTTATTTGTTGGCATTATCGTTAAAAATATTTCATTAATCATAATCAATGCGGTATCTGGTTTTCCTGAAAATAGATGCATTTCAACTAATTTATTTTTTACTTCTAATGTTTGGCGAGTATTATACATTGAGTCTAAAAATGAGATTGCAGTAGTAAAGTCGCCTTTTGCTCGTAGGACATCTGCAATCCTTAGTATAGTCTGTTGCTCGAGTGTTTTTGTTAATGATTTTGATAGAGCAGAATTATATAAAACGTAAGCTTTATCAAAGTCTTCAATTACTCTGTATTGTATTTCGGCAAGACGAAACTCCGCTTCTGAAGCTAAAGAAGATTCTGGTATTGATGTTAAAACTGAATCATAAATTGAAAGACTTGAGGTCAAGTTTTCTGAAGAAATATTTGTGGTTAGTTGGAATAAGTCTTTAAAGAAAATATTATCATTATAAAAATAGGGTATTAAATCGTTGCTTTTAATTGGCAAAATTTGATCCTCAAACGTTTTTGCTAAACCTAATAATCCTTCACCATATTGATATCCCTTTAGATTGTTTTTCAAGGTAAACTGATATGCTTTGATTGAGAGCAAATATTCATTTTCTTTTCTCAAATTATTTCCAAATGAAAGCCATTTTTTTGCATTAAATGGTTCGCTTTTACTTAGTTCTATTAATGTATTAAAAGATTTTTGGAACTCACGGTGTTTAAAATAGTGGTTTGAGAGTATGGATAGAGCAATCGAAGGCTGTCTTAGACTTGTTTCTAGTAACTTCATTTCAATAATGTATTTTGAATTAAGATCATCGCTCATTACTAGAATTTTTCGTGCGACTGTAGATGATCTACCGGGATTAGATACTAATGAAGTAATATATTCTTCGATTGCTTTATCATATTCGTTTCTTTTTTGATAATAATCCCCTAATTCTATTGATAAAAAACCTTTATCAAAGTTATTTCTCCCTGATTCTATAAGTTGAAAAATTTCATTACTTAAACTATATTTATCATAAATAGAAAATAATAACCTATGGAAAGACCGGTTATTTTTAAAGAGAATTAACCCTTCAGCCCAAGTAGATTTAGCTTTTGTAATATTTTCATTTAAAAAATAAAACTCACCTAGTTCTATGTTTAATTGAATATCTTTTGAATTTTTGGATAGTTGATAAATAAGAAAATTAATCCCCTCGTTGTACCTCTGGCTTTTCTTATAAAGGTTCTTTAAACTGCGAATTACTTGATAGTTGTTCGGACTTTTACTCAAGATGTCATTATAAATAAATATGGCTGAATCCCAGTTTTGTTGAATTTCATACATTTTTGCTGTTTTTATAGATGCGTTATATTGACCAATCAGAATGGATAAAAATAAGATTTGGCTTAGTATTTTAAGGATTAATAATCGCATCTTGCTTAATGGTTGGTTTTATTTGACTCATAGAATTAAAATATCTCTTTATCATTGTTTGGTATTCTTTACTATAACCTGAGTTTAGAGATCGATTTAAAGCTTCTAATGCAAGGTTTTCGCGTTGTCCTAAGCTAAGAGATAGATTTTTTGATGATGAGTATATATCTGCGCTATTTGCGGTATATGACTTTCGTTTTTCCTTATAGCCTCTTTGTGATAATGATGTTTGACTATCAAGCATTCTAGATAAAATTCTTCGTTGTTTATTTTTAGTTTTTTTATTGTATTTTAATTTTGATAAATCAGATATAACATCTTCAACATCCTTAGAAATCCCCTTTAAATCTCCTTGTCCATTCTTTTCTCCGGATTGCTTCATTTCTTTTATCAATTTTTGCAGAGCTTTTTGAACACTTTTTTGCCCTTTTAACATTGATTGTAAAATTTGGTTTTTAGCAGACTCTGAAAACTGGCCCATACCTAGACCCGTGCCCTGCTGATTAAGGCCTTGCTGTTGACCTGCCATTTTCTGCATCATTTTTAAAAATTGCTCAAAACCGCTAGCAGAACCTGAAGATTGCATTTGTTGAATACTTTTAAAAAGACCTAATGCTGCTGTATTGAGTCCTTTCATTGCAAGTTCTTGATTATTAATGGCATTCCGTATATTTCTGTTTGTTAATTCTGATTTTGTTTTTTCAATAGAGTTGTTGACTCCACCAATTGCTTTTCCAATTTCAGGGGTTATTGAAAATGTTTCTTTAGATAATTCAACCATTTGCTTGGTAGCTTGTCTCAATTGATCTTGTATAATTTGCTGTTTATATGCCATTGTTTTTAATTGTGAAGAGTTTCTAGAAAGTAGAGCTGTTTCCTCTTTTATGTTTTCTTGTACTTTTGATAAGTATAAAAGATCTCGCATTATCTTTGTTAATTTTGTAGCCATTTCTGATACAGTTTCATTTTGAAATTCTTTTTGAATCATCGAAAGTTCATTTTGAAGACTGTGTAAGCTGTTTAACGATTTTTGACTAGGCGATTTTGCGCTTTTATTCTTTTGCAAGCTTGAAATAGTATTTTCTATATTAGTTTTTGCATTTTTATAATTATCGCTAGTGCTCAATTTCTGAAGTTTATCAGCTGAAGTTTTACTAAATGGTTCAATAAGGTCAGATGCAGTTTTGATTTCATCATTTAACTTCTTTAATTCATTAAGCAGTCTAGATTCTTCTTGCGTAATTCTTTGAATATTATTTTGATCTGGAAGAGATTCAGAGTCTTTAATGTCTTCATCAAGTTTACTTTTTTGCTGAGTTAACTTTTCCAACCTATTTTTTAATT
>CALKMQ010000116.1 GCA_938092125.1 uncultured bacterium | reverse complement strand
TAAAAAACTTGATGACAGGGGCCTGGGCACTACAGGCGCGTCATTTTCTATTGGAGTTGCAGGTATTTTACCAAACGAAGATAATTACATATTAATCTCATATCGTGAATTCAGAAGAAATTCATCATTTAAGCCAACAAGGTATTACAAATACAACTTAAAGAGCGGTAAAAAAAGTTTAGTTTTAAAGGGTAGAGACAATATCTTTGGAGTATCATTTGATAATAATGGGTTCCCACGAGAAGCAGGAGGTTTCGATATTTCTTCAGGTGAATATATCGATTACTATAGAAATCCGGGTGATTCAAAATGGAAAGAAATCCATAGATCGAGTGAAAATAGCTTTGAATCATTTTCATTAGCCTCTTACCCAAGTGAAGGCTCTACAGTGGCTTTTGTTCTAGCAACTAATGGAGAAGACAAAAGGTCCTTGTGGACTTATGACGTCAATAAAAAAATATTCTTAGAAAAAATATATGGTGATAAGGAAGCTGATTTAAGCGGTGTTTTTTATCATTATGATTTCTTTAATTATCCTGATCAAATGATTGGTGTTAGAACCTCTAAATCCAAACCTAAAAGAATATATTTTTCATCCGAACTTGCTTCCTCTGCAAAAATAACTCAGGAACAGATAGAGAAGGTAATACCTAATTCATATACTACATATATCTCTGCATTATCTAAAGACTTAAACTCCATGGTTATTTATAACACTGGCCCTAAAGATCCTGGATCTTATTACCTATTAAAAAACGGAAAAATTAGTTTTATTGGTTCAAAAAGACCATCATTTAAAGCTAAAGACTTAGCAGATGTAAAATATTTAAAATATACATCAAGAGACGGAAGAATAATACCGGCCTATGTCACAATACCAAAAGGTAAAGGCCCTTATCCGCTAATTGTCATGCCACATGGTGGTCCATTTGTTTCTGAAACAATTACGTGGGATCCATGGTCACAATTATTAGCAAGTCATGGATATATGGTTATTCAACCGCAATATAGAGGCTCAACTGGTTATGGTATTGATCATTACACAAGTGCATTTGTTGATGGTGGTGAGGGTGGCTATAAAATGCAGGATGATAAAGATGACGGTGTTATCTTTTTAATAGAAAATGGCCTTGTTGATAAAGATAGAGTAGCTATGTTTGGCTGGTCTTATGGTGGTTATGCCGCATTAGTAGCAGCTTCAAGAGAAGAGCAGTTATACCAATGTGTTGTATCTGGTGCTCCTGTAACAAAAAACTCAATGCAATTAAATTATTATAGAGACCAGTTAAGAGGAACAGGCAAGCTTTCACAAGAAAAGTATTGGACAGAAAGTATTTCACCAATAAACGAAGTTGAGAAAGTAAATGTTCCAATTTTATTGATTCATGGCGCACAAGATCAAAGGGTTCCTGTATCGCATGCTCTAGAGTATGTTGATAAACTAAAAGAATATAATAAAGATTATAAATATGTTGAGTTAGAAGGCGCTGATCATTTTAGTAATACTTTATTTTATAGGCACAAAAAATTATTTTTTACTGAGATGATTGATTATTTAAAAAATGATTGCGGTCCGGATGGTCTCTAGCACTAAACTAATTTAGTAAGTTTACGAAAATGTTTTCTGCAGACTGATTTATATAAATCATTGCCTCCTATTTTAATTTCTGCTCCTTGTGTTTCAGCTTTTCCTTCGGAATTAATCTTAATTACCATTGTTGCTTTTCTAGTACAGTATGAGCATATAGTCTTTATTTCATGAAGATTATCAGCAATAGACAAAAGTCTATCACTGCCCTCAAAAAGCTCGCCCATAAAATTTGTACGCAATCCATAACACATTACAGGGATATTTAAATTATCTGCAATTTTTGAAAGTTGATCAATTTGGTCTTTTTTAAGAAATTGAACCTCATCTATGAAAATTGATTTAATTTCTTTTGTATCTTCTAATTTTGTATATTTATAGAAGTTAAAATTGCTATTAGCTGGAATTGCATCTACCTCAATACCTATTCTCGATACAATCTTGGAAATACTACTATCATCTAACTGGGGTATAAATACTAAAGTTTTTAGATTATTTTCTATAAAATTATGATTTGTTTGAAGCAAAGCAGTAGACTTACCAGCATTCATCGTCGAGTAAAAAAAATGAAGTTTAGCCATATTCACAATATAATAACAAACTATGGTTGTCTTTGAAGAAAAAGGTATCACTCACCTAGATTTGCATGGTGAAAAACATGAGTTTGTATCTGAAATAGCCATTGATTTTGTATACAGATATCAGGATTGTCTCCCATTAATAATTATTTGTGGTAATTCAAATAGAATGATTGAAATTGTTGAAGAGTCAGTGCGTAAGCGTTCAATTATTTTCTCTATGCCTAGATTTGGTATCATAAGAATAGAAAAACTATAAAAATATATGAAAATAAAAGATATATTACTTTTTGAAAATCAACTTTCTGAAGAAGAGTTAGCGGTAATGAATTCTTCCAGAGATTATTGTCAAAAAGAATTAATGCCTAGAATTATTGATGCAAATAGAAAAGAAATATTTGACAAAGGTATATACAAAGAAATGGGAGAAATGGGTTTTTTAGGAGCTCCTATTGATGGTTATGGATGTGCTGGAACAAATTACGTATCTTATGGCTTAATAGCTAGAGAAATAGAGAGAGTAGACTCAAGTTATAGGTCTGCATACAGCGTACAAACCTCTTTAGCAATGCATGCTATTTATAGATTTGGATCAGAAGAGCAGAAGGAATTCTATTTGCCTCAAATGGCAAAAGGAGAATTAATAGGATGCTTCGGTCTTACTGAGCCAGATGCCGGCTCAGATCCATCATCAATGAAAACATACTCAATTGAAAAAGATGGTGGTTACGTTCTAAATGGTTCAAAAACATGGATAACGAACTCGCCTATTGCAGATGTGCTCATTGTTTGGGCCAAAGATAAACAGGGAGTCTTGAGAGGTTTTATAGTTGATAGAGATACTAAGGGTCTATCGACACCTATTATTGAAGGAAAATTTTCCTTAAGGGCATCATTAACTGGTCAAATTTTTCTAGAGGATGTTTTTGTACCTAAAGATAAACTACTACCAGAAGTTCAGAGTTTTCGTGGTCCATTCTCATGCCTTAATATGGCAAGATATGGAATTGCTTGGGGTGTGTTAGGTGCTGCTGAATTTTGTTGGAATGCAGCGCTTGAATATTCTTTAGATAGGAATCAATTTGGAGAACCGCTTGCATCTAAACAGTTAATACAAAAGAAATTAGCTGACATGCAAACTGAAATATCTCTAGGACTCCAATCAGTTTTAAGACTAGGAAGACTTATAGATTCTAATGAGATGAGACCAGCAATGATATCAATGTTGAAAAG
>CALKMQ010000115.1 GCA_938092125.1 uncultured bacterium | reverse complement strand
TCCTTGACCCATTTCGCTAGAGGATTCCAATATAATCCAAGAACCAAGGATGGTACAGCCGTAAATATAATTAGACCCAACATTAAAGAAGGTGGATAAGACAACTTGTCACTTCTTTTACCAGATAAGAACATTACTTTGACAACGTGAAAATAATAATAAAGTGAGATGACACTGTTGATACCGCCCGCTATGACCAACCAAAGAAAATCACTTCCAGCGCCAACAAGTGTTTTAAATATATATAGTTTACCAACAAACCCAGCTGTTGGAGGCAATCCAGTCAACGAGAGCATAAATAGAGTCATAAGTGCGCCAACAATTGGCATTTTCCAACCTAAACCATCATATTCGTTAAAGGTCTCTCCTCCTGTTTTATTTTTTACAATAATTACAATGAAAAATGCACCTAGATTCATAAAAATATAAACGAAAAGATAAATCATTATTGATTCTACAGCATCAATTGATAGAACTGGAAGTGCAAGCATCATATATCCAGCATGTGCTATACTCGAGTAAGCAAGCATTCTCTTAATGCTCTCTTGTTGAATTGCTACAAGGTTACCAAGTGTCATCGTAACAACAGCTAATATTCCAATAATTTCAGGCCATGGCAAATCAGTATATCCCATAGCATTACCAGATAAGGCAATGCTATCAGAAAAAACTTGATGGAAAAATCGGATGATCATTGCGAACCCTGCAGCCTTTGGAGCAACAGAAAGATAAGCAGTTATCGTTGTTGGGGCACCTTCGTAAACATCTGGAGTCCAGAAATGAAACGGCACAGAAGAAATCTTATACCCGAATCCAGCAAAAATCATGAGCAAGGCCATTATCAGTGCTGGGTTCGCTGAACTATCCATAGATGAAATAGTTTCCTGAATAACAAAATAATTTGTACTACCGGTAAGGCCAAACACTAGACTAAGCCCAAAAAGCATTACCCCTGAACTGAAAGCACCATATATGACATATTTCAGTCCAGCCTCATTTGATCGAGTATTCAACTTTAAATAACCAGCAAGAACAAAAGACATTATTGAGACAACTTCGATTGAAACATATAGCATAATAATATCAATGGACGAAGTCATCAAAAATAACCCAACAACCATAATACCAATTAGCGTAAAGTATTCGCCTTTCCTATATTTAGACAACTCGCCGTTTGCCCAACTGGCAACAATAATTAACAAAGTTGAAATAATAATTATAATCTTCATGTAAGAACTAAAAGGATCAATAACAATCATGTCTGAAAACAATGTAGTAGGAAGAACAGAGCTTAAATTATATACAGATAAACCTACGATAATCAGACCAATACCCAACACCCAACCAATCATGTCTGTTTTAGATTTTTTTAAAAATAAATCAGTAATTAAACAGGCTAAAATGGTAATAACCAAAATTATTTCAGGTATGAAAAACTTTAAACTCTGCAAATTATTCATTTAAATAATCCTTACATTATACCGTAAGAAGCAGCAAATGCAATTTTTTCAATTATTTGATCCATAGTGGCTTTAATTAAATCAAGGTATGGCCCAGGGTATATACCAAAGAATAAAGTAATAATTGCTAATGGAATCACAGTAAATAATTCCATTCCGTTGATTTCTTTCATATCTTTATACTTTTCATTTAATTCACCAAAAAAGACTCGCTGAAAAGCCCACAAGAAATATGCCGCATTTAACAGAATCCCAATAGTACTTAATACAACAATAGCTTTAAATACCGGAAAAGCACCAATGAAACACATTGCTTCACTTACAAAACCTGAAAAACCGGGAAGCCCTAATCCAGCAAAAAAGGCCAACGCTGTAATACCTGTGTAAATAGGCATCTGACTAGCCAGTCCACCAAAACCATCAATATCACGATGATGGGCTCTTTCATAAACAACACCAACAAGAATAAACAACATTGCAGAAATAGTCCCATGGTTAAACATTTGGAACACAGCACCACTCAAACCAGCCTGCGCTGCTTTCAAATCACCACCATTCATCTCACCAGCTGCCACAACAGCAGCTATACCAATTAATGAGTAACCCATGTGATTAATACTAGAGTATGCAACTAACTTTTTCAAGTCTGTTTGAGCTAATGCACACAAGCCTCCCCAAATAACATTTACTAATCCTAAAAATGCTAAACCACCAGCAAACCAATAGACTTGATCTGGCATTATTCCATAATTAACCCTTATTATACCGTACACACCCAACTTTAATAATATTCCAGCTAGTAGCACAGAAATTGCGGTCGGAGCTTCTACGTGAGCGAGTGGTAACCAAGTATGAAATGGAAAAACAGGAACTTTTATAGCAAAACCAATAAAAAGCAAAACCCAAATAACCTTCGCAGCACTCATGCCCCACCAAAGAACACCATTGAGGGCTTCGGGTGCTCTTTCCATAATAAGCAAAATATCAAATGTTTTTCCGCATGTAAAATAAAGACCTAATATACCTATCAACATCAAAACAGAACCAAAAAGAGTATACAAGAAGAATTTAATTGCAGCATATTCTCTTTGAGGGCCACCCCACATTCCAATTAAGAAATACATCGGTAAAAGCATAACCTCCCAAAAAATATAAAATAAAAAGAAGTCAAGTGATAAAAAAACACCTAATACACCAGCATTTAACAGAAGATAAAGAGCAAAATAGCCTTTAACAGCTTTTTTAATATTCCAACTTACAAAAACGCCAATAAAAAATAACATTGCAGTCAAGAGGACCATCGGAAGACTTAGACCGTCAACACCAAGTATATAAGATATATTTAAAGAAGGGATCCATTCATATCGTTCCATGAACTGCATTGAACCGTTGACCGGGTCAAAGGCCCTCCATAAAACAATAGCAACTATAAATTCCAACCCAGTGATTGCCGCAGATATATATCTGACTAAATTTTCATTATCTCTAGGAAGGAATGCAACTATAATTGCACCCAAAATAGGGATCCATATTAATAAACTAAGAATATTCTCCATGTGTATATCTCTTGTATTCTATTGGTTAAAAAGCCTGAGCAATAATTATAACTAAAATACCAGCAACAACAAAAAGTAAATAATTTTGTAATCGTCCGGTCTGTACGTTTCTTAAAAGTTTACCGACTGTATTTGATGCGCGCCCAAAACCATCAACAAAACCTTGATCAATTCCACTGTAATCAAACCTGCCTGAGATAGTGCTGAGTAATTTGGTTAGTTTTCCAAATCCATTAATAAAATATTTATCATAAAATTCCCAATCTAACCATGAAATTGTATGAGCTAATCGAAGAAATGGCTGATAAAGGTAACGATTATAATTTTCATCAAAATAAAATTTATTTAGGCTCCAGCCATAGAAAAAACCAAATCTTTCAGAAATATTTTTTGCTGATATTACTTTTCTCTGATATATGAGATACGCTAATAAAATCCCAATTGATGCTACAACAAGCGATAAACCCATTGCCAAATAATGCGCATGATGCGCATAATCAGCAATTTCATTTGCAGTTAGGCTTCCTGGCACTGCAGAATTTCTAGGAACAATTAAATCAGTAAACCACCCCTTGTCCTTCATTGGATTAAAGTTTTTAGGTAATGTATAAAAAATAAAGAAGCTTAATGAACCCAACAAAATAATAGGACCTGTCATTTCTTTTGGTGATTCATGAATATCTTTAATTATTGATTTGATATTTGGTTCACCATGAAACGTCATGAAAATAAGACGAAACATATAAAAGGCGGTCAAAGCAGCAGCTAAAAAACCAAAAAGAGGTAACAGGAAATGCCCTGGATGATGTTGAGCGAAAGATAACGTACCCGCCAAAATTGCATCTTTTGACAAAAAACCAGAAAATAATGGTACACCAGCTATAGCCAAGGTACTTACCAACATTGAAAAATACGTGATCGGCATTTTATCTTTAAACCCACCCATATTTCTCATGTCTTGAGGATCTGTATCATGATCATGGGCCTTATGTAAAGCATGATGCATCGAATGTATGACTGAGCCACTACAATAAAATAGGTTCGCTTTGAACATTGCATGTGTTAATAAATGAAAAAATGCTGCTGTATATACTCCCGTTCCAACAGCTAGAATCATAAAGCCTAACTGACTAACGGTAGAGTATGCTAATACTTTTTTAATATCGTTTTGTGAAACGGCTATCAGAGCCGCTAATATCGCAGTTATAGCACCGATATAAGCGATTACAATCAAAGCACTTGGTGTGAAAATTGGAAATAATCTGACGCACATGTAAACTCCGGCCGCAACCATTGTAGCTGCATGCATTAAAGCAGAAACAGGGGTGGGTCCTTCCATCGCATCCGGTAGCCATATATGAAGCGGAAATTGTGAAGACTTACCAACAGCACCCATAAAAATTCCTAAACCTGCTATAGTCAAAGTTGTACCAGCAATCGCTTGCCCACCAGCTATTGATTCAAAAATAGGACTGAATGCGAATGCACCAACTGCAGAGTACAATAACATAATACCAATAAAAAATCCAATATCACCAACACGATTTGTGAGAAAAGCTTTCTTACTTGCGTTTGCTGCACTGTCTTTTTCAAACCAGTGACCAATAAGCAGATATGAACTAACCCCAACAAGTTCCCAAAACATGTACATTGAAATCAAATTATCCGCTAAAACGATTCCGTTCATTGAAAATGTAAACAGTCCTAAATATGCAAAATAACGATTGTAACGAATATCACCTTTCATATAGGCGATAGAAAAAATATGAGTACAACTAGAAACAAGAGTAACAATTAGCAACATAACTATTGTTAGATTATCAACTAAAATACCAAGATCAATTTTAAACTCACCCAAATTAATCCATGAGAATGATGCCCCATGACTAAAGCCAGGGTCATAGTTCAAGAGCATCTGTAAAAATAAATAACAGGCCAATAAGAATGTTGTGACTATAGATCCTACAGCGACCCAGTCACCTTGGCGAGGAAGCTTTTTACCAAAGAAAATTACAATTATAAAGGAAATTAAAGGCAAAAAGAGAATTAGTAACGGAAACAGAATCATCGGATTTTCTATCATCTTTTAAGCTCCGAAACATCATCAATATTTACAGTATTCATATTATTGTAAATGTTTATGATAATTGCTAAAGCTACAGCCGCTTCTGCTGCAGCTAAAACGATTACTAACAACGCAAAAATATGACCATCTAAGTTCATACCATTGAATTTTGAAAATGCTACAAAGTTAATATTTGCAGCATTTAAAATAAGTTCAACCCCCATTAAAACAGCTATCGCGTTTCTTCTGGTTATAACACCAAAAAGACCTAAACAAAATAGCATTGAAGAAATAAAAAGGTATGAGTCAAGACTATTCATCAAGAATCCCCTCTGGATAAAACAGCGGCGCCGATAAGAGCACCAAGCAGAAGAACAGAAATGATCTCAAACGGAAGCAAATAATCTGTTAGTAATAAGACACCAATCCCCCTGACAGTTCCTACTGGCTCTACAGCATCGGTTACAACCCAAGGTGCTTTTGTAAGAGCAAGGAATAAAAAAATAAAGAACCAAAATATCACTACGCCTCCAACGCCTTGCTGCATACTTTTGTGCGATATTCTGACTGATTTTATTTTATTTGTTAACATTATACCAAAAATAACTAATACAAGTATGCCACCGACATAGACGAGTATTTGAATACCGGCAATGAAATCTGCCCATAAAAAAACATAGAGCCCTGCCGTGCCAAACAACGTAAACAATAAGGCCACAGCTGAATAAACCAACTGATTATTGAGAACAACAAATGCGGCTGACATAACCGTCAATGCTGAAATTACCCAGAAAACAATATCTGCCATTTAATTAAGCTTCTGCCTCTTGTTTCGCATTCATTTCCGCCAAACCTTCCTTAGCTCCTTTTTTAGCAAACCTATATATTAAATCACTTCTGTCAGGTTCAGAAAACTCATAATCTATAGGGTGCTTTTTAGCGTTAGGACCACCTGTCATAAAAATACACTCTTCAGGACATGGATAAGTGCATAAATTACAATAACAACACTCTGACATATCGATATCAAACCTGGTAACAACAAGAGCTTTTCTAGTACCATTAGAAGTAACACCCTTATGCTTAATTTCCTTTAAATCTTCACCCCTAACTGGCGCTTTTTCTGTAACAATTTTGATACAGTCAACTGGACACGCCCTTTCACATTTTAGGCAACCTATACAATCATCCATATCTACATGTAATCTTGAACGAATGACATTATAACTATTATGATCAAAACCAATATTCCTTTCAGGCCTCGGCCACTTTTCTTCTGGATACTGCAATGTCACATTATCATTTCTTGCTTTAATTAGATGCATTAACGTGATACCCATACCACCTAAAATGGAGCTCACACTTTCATAAATATCTGTAAAATATCTTTTCATTTGTTACCTTAAGAGTTAAAAACCACTGTCCATATAGCCACACCAAATATATTTATTAAGGCTAATGGAAGAAAAACTTTCCAACATACATTCATCAATTGATCTACTCTCAACCTTGGGAGAGTCCAACGAAGCCAAATCATTACAAATATCAAAAATCCTGTTTTGCTTATCATCCAGAAAACACCCCAAGCAGGTGTACTCATAAAACCAGCAAATGGACTTTGCCATCCTCCTAAAAAACCAGCTGCAGCTACAGCACTAACAACAAACATATTTGCATATTCGCTAAGGAAGAAAAAAGCATACCTCATACCAGAGTACTCTGTGGCAAACCCAGCTACGAGCTCAGACTCTGATTCCGGCAAATCAAAGGGCGTCCGATTCACTTCGGCTAGCGCACTAATAAAATATACAACAAAAGCTATTGGAACAAATGGGTTATCAAATATAATCCAGTTAAATATACCGCCTTCTTGGTATTTGATAATGTCCTGTAAGTTTAGAGTTCCCGCTAACATTATGACAACAATCAATGAAAGTCCCGCTGGGATTTCATAACTAACTATCTGAGCGGCAGAACGCATTCCTCCGTAAAGAGACCACTTATTATTTGATGCCCAGCCCGCTAAAATAAGAGATAAAACAGCTATCGAACCAACACCTAAAATATAAAAAAGACCAATATTAAGGTCTGCTACAATTATAGATTCGCCAAATGGAATAGCCACAAAACTAATAAAAGCCCCAATGAAAATCATAAAAGGAGCAAGTATAAACAATGGCCTATCAGCACTAGAAGGAATTATGTCTTCTTTAAGTAATAATTTTAAAGCGTCCGCAACAGGTTGAAGTAAGCCCCATTTACCCGCATGAAGGCCAACACCTTGTCCCATAGGACCTACTTTATCTTGAATAAATGAGGAAACTTTTAGCTCAGCGTAAATGACGATTAGAGCATAAACAGTAATAAATCCAAAAATAGCAAGACAAGGAATCAACATAGAAGCCAAAAGGAGATAGTCTGAACCAAGAAATCCGCCTAATAGACCAGTCAAAAAATCAAAAATATAATCTACTGTCATCGATCAATCTCACCAAGAACAATATCAAGGCTACCAAGGATAGCTAAAACATCTGACATCAACCAGCCACCAGCGATTTCATCAAGGACGCCTAGTGCTGTAAATGCTGGTGAACGCATTTTTAATCGAGAAGGAGTATCTGAACCATCACTTTCAATGTAATAGCCTAAATCACCACGAGGAGATTCTGTTCTACTGTAGATAGAGCCTTTTGGGGGTCTTATTTTTTTTGGCATACTTTGATGAACGTCACCATCTTTTGGAAGCTGATCTATAGCTTGCCTAACAATCTTCACACTTTCTCTAATTTCTTGCAATCTAACATAAAACCTATCCCAAGAATCCCCGATAGTACCTTTTATGCCTTGACCAACTGGAATATCAAAATCAAATTTATCATAAATTGAATATGGATCATCTTTTCTTAAATCCCATTTAATTCCTGAAGCTCGCAAATTAGGACCTGTGACACCAAAGTTAATAGCGACCTCGGCTGGCATAATACCGATATCAGCAGTTCTTTCAACAAAAATTTTATTGTGCCCAAGCAAATTTTCAAATTCATCTATTTTAGGCTCAAAATAGTCAAGAAAATTTAGAGTCGCCTCAACAAACCCCTTGGGTAAATCATGACTAAGGCCTCCAACCCACATGTAATTATAAAGCAATCTTGCACCACAAGTCATTTCAAATAAATCAATAATTCTTTCTCGATCTCTTAGCATATGCAAAAATGGGGTAAAGGCACCTAAATCTAAACCAAAAACACCCGTCGCTAACAAGTGACTAGCTATTCGTTGCAATTCAGCCATTATAACTCTAATGTGCTGAACCCTATCATTAACTTTGATATCCATCAACTTCTCTACAGCTACAACATAGCCAAAATTCATTGTCATTGAAGCCAGATAGTCGCAACGGTCTGTAAATGGTATAACTTGCTCATAAGTTACATTTTCACAATGCTTCTCAAAACAGCGATGCAAGTAACCTAAATAAGGAGTGATTTCAGAAATGACTTCTCCATCTGTCTTTACTTGTAACCGTAAAACACCATGCGTTGCAGGATGCTGTGGGCCTATATTAAGGACCATCTCTTGTCCGTGTACTACTCCCATCCTTCTTTCACTTTCGGCACAACAATGCCATGATATGTTTCTTGCTCTTCGTAATTTTTTCTAAGAGGCCACCCATCCCAATCTTCAGGTAATAAAATACGTCGAAGGTCTCTATGCCCCGTAAAATTAATCCCAAACATGTCATAAGTCTCTCTTTCAAACCAATCCGCGACTCGCCATAAACTTTCCACAGATGGAATATCAGGCTTTTCAATACTTACTTTTATCCTTATCTCAATTGCATGTAAGTGCTTCATAGAATGTAAATTATACCTGGACTCTAGCATTCCCTGTTCGAGATCAACACCAGTATTGCATTGCAATGAATCAAAGTATAAATCTTCATTTGTTTTCAAATATTTAGCTATATCAAACCAGTTTTCAGCCTTTATTTGAACCCAGTCATTGTTTTGTTCACCATCAAGAAAGTCTGAAAAGTTTTTAGACAGAGACGCAATTACAATCTGTTCAATTGTCTGTTTAGATTCTGTGTCTGATTTTTCTGCGGCTTGGACTGATTTGCTATCTACCTCAATTTGGGGTTGAAACCTCTTTGCTTTCACCAAGGCAGCTTTGGCTTTCGATCTAGTGACACGATCTTCAATGTTATTGATGGGATCCATGTCCCCTGCTAATGCTTTAGCTACTACATCATCAATTAGTAGCTGTATATCTTCACTCAACCCGTTTTCCTTGTAAGGGGACGCCCCTCTAAAATTTGTTCTTGTAGCTTCAACAAGCCTTCAATTAAAGCCTCTGGTCTTGGCGGACATCCAGGAACATAAACGTCCACAGGAATAACTAAGTCTACTCCTTTAAGCACATGATAGCCATGTTGCCAATATGGCCCGCCGCTAGTAGCACAAGAACCCATAGCAACAACATATTTAGGGTCCGCCATTTGCTCATATAATTTCTTTACCCTTAGAGCCATTTTCATGGTAACAGTGCCAGCGACAATCATTACATCCGCTTGCCTGGGAGATGACCTAGGGATTATTCCAATTCTCATCAAATCGTGCCTACTGGCAGCAGCAGCCATCATCTCAATAGCACAACAGGCAGTTCCAAATTGAAAAAACCATGGTGATGTAGACCTGGCCCAACTTAATAGCTTATCTAATTTTTCAACAACAATATTATCATCAAATCTATTTTCTAATAGTCCCATTTAATCCTCCGGAGATGCCGATAAAGGTTTATACCTACCACCACCATACTTGATTTTTCGCCGCACCCATTCTAAGTCAGACTTAACCCAGACGTAAGCTAACCCAGCACAAAGGATTAACAAGAAAATGCCCATTTCTATTAAGGCAAGCAGACCCATCTCCTTAAAAACAACTGCCCAAGGAAAAAGGAATACAACCTCAACGTCAAAAATCAAAAAAATCAAGGCGATGATGTAAAACCGAATA
>CALKMQ010000114.1 GCA_938092125.1 uncultured bacterium | reverse complement strand
CTGTCAGCGACATTATCAAAAAAGTTGAAAGTAAAGTTGAAAAAGGTTCTAAACTTGAAACTAATCAAACTTTTTATCATACTGGCCCCCATCATGATGATATCATGCTTGGATTAATGCCATATATAATGCAACTCATTCGTGAGCCTAGTAATCATCATCATTTTGTAAATATGACTTCTGGTTTTACATCTGTTACAAATGATTTCATTCAGACCTTACTCCAAGATACTAAATCTTTCTTAGCTGATGATAAAATTCAAATGACACGGTACGATGATTTTTTTGAAATTGGTTACAAAAAAAAATGGGATAAAGATGTGTTTCATTACTTAGATGCTATTGCTGGCAATAACTTATCTCAACAAAAAAGAGGAATGTCGCATAGACTTGTTAGAGCATTAATAGAAATTTATGGTTTAAAAAACACCTCTGAATTAGACAATACTATTAAAAAAGTAATTAAAGAAATTCAAAACTATTATGACGGTGAAAAAAATTCAAAAGAAATTCAGAACCTTAAAGGTATGATTCGTGAATATGAAGAAGAATTAGTTTGGGCTAATTACGGCGTTCGAGTTCAAGACGTTCATCATCTAAGATTAGGTTTCTATCAAGGTGATATTTTCACTGAAAACCCTCAAATAAGTAGAGATGTACTACCTGTTTTAGAACAGCTTGAAACAATCAAACCAACGGTTATATCTGTCGCTTTTGATCCTGAGGGTAGCGGCCCTGATACGCACTATAAAGTTTTACAAACCATTGCAGAAGCCGTACGAATTTGGAATAAAACGGAAGACTTATCAGAACTGAGAATATGGGGATATCGTAATGTCTGGTACAGGTTTGATGTAGATGAAGCTGATATAATTGTGCCTGTGACTTTAAATTCAATGTCTATTATGAGGTCTACGTTTAATAATTGCTATTTAAGTCAAAAAGAAGCCTCTTTTCCGAGTTACGAATTTGATGGTCCATTTTGTGACTTATCTCAAGATATTTGGGTAAAACAGCATAAAGACCTTCAACTTTTACTTGGTAGAGATTATTGGTACCAAAACAAAAATCCGCATTTAAGAGCGGTTCATGGTGTAGTAAATTTAAAAGAGATGAATGTTAATCAGTTTTTATCTGTTGCCAGAAAACTGGAACAACAAATGGAAGGCTCTCCTGTTTAATTTTCTTATGATTAGTTATTGATTTTTATAGTTCAAACAAGTTTAAGGAAATAATCAATTTTGAATAAAAAAGAAACTGCTATAATTGTATCAAGAATTGAACAATGGAATAATCGACTAAAAGATTACTTCATTGAAGATAGAACCGCTCTAACATCAAAATATGCATGGTCAAAAAACGCTGTGCCTTTTTCCGAAAAAAACAAATTAAAGTACAAACCAATTACCAAAGGTAAAAGTTGGGGTAAAGAATGGGATAGTGCCTGGTTTTGCCTCAATGGACGCATTAAAAAAGAATGGCGTGGAAAGAAGATCATAGCAGATTTAGACTTTTCTGGAGAAGGACTAGTTTATGACCCTAAAGGAAAAGAAATTCAGGGTATTACGAATGCTTCTATTTGGGATCAAAATTTTGTTAGAACTCGATTACTGATACCCAAAACATGCATCAAAAATAATGAGGTTGAAATTTGGGTTGAGACTGCAGCAAATTCTTTATTTGGAATTTTTGTTGATGTAGACCCGGAGCAAGACAATCCAAAAAAGCATGGAACATTTGATGCCAAAGTGGAAACCATAGATATAGGAATATTTCGTGAAGACATATGGCATCTATACCTTGATGTAAGAATTCTCCTTGGATTATTAGAAAAGCTAGAAAAAGACTCTACACAGCGCTTAAGGATAATTAATTCACTTAACAAAGCAGTAATCGCTTTTAAAGATGATAAGAAAGATGCTGGTTCATCAAGAAATATATTATCTACGGAACTAAATAAACGCGCCTCGTCTTCAGAGTTAAAAGTAGCAGCTGTCGGACATGCACATATTGATACAGGCTGGCTCTGGCCTGTAAAAGAGACGATTAGAAAATGTGCACGAACTTTTACAACTCAATTAGATTTAATAGAAAGATACCCAGATTATGTATTTGGAGCTTCTATGCCACAACACTATCAATTCATGAAAGATTTTTACCCTTCAATATTTAAAAGAATTAAAGCTGCTGTGAAAAAAGGCCAATGGGAGCTTCAAGGAGGTATGTGGGTAGAAGCAGATTGCAATCTTATCAGCGGTGAATCTTTGGTACGTCAATTACTTTATGGAAAGATTTTCTTTAAAAAAGAATTTGGTGTGGATGTAGATAATTTATGGCTTCCGGATGTTTTTGGTTACTCTGCAGCTCTTCCCCAAATTTTGAAACAAGCTGAGATAAACTATTTTTTAACCCAAAAGATCTCATGGAATCAATTTAATGACTTTCCATTTCAGACGTTTAACTGGCGTGGAATTGATGGAACAGAAATTTTAACACACTTCCCTCCTGAAAATTCCTATAATAGCGAACTAGATACAAATTTTTTAATGCCTGCTCAAAAAACATTTAAAGAAAAAGACAAATTAAATGAGTTTATGTCTCTTTTTGGGGTTGGTAATGGAGGTGGTGGTCCTAAACCTGAGAATATAGAATTAGGAAAAAGATTGAAAAATCTTGAAGGTGCACCAAAAGTTTCATTTGATCATGCAAAAAACTTTTTCAAAAGATTAAATAGAAAGAAAAATCAATTAGAAACATGGGTCGGAGAACTTTATCTTGAATTACATAGAGGTACCCTAACTACACATGGTCTCGTTAAAAAGCAAAATAGAAAATTGGAAAACAAACTCAAAGCTGTTGAGTTTTTATGGTCTAATTGCGACTTAAAGAGCTATCCTCAAAACGAACTTGATGAAGCCTGGAAAAAATTAATGATTAATCAGTTTCATGATATCATACCTGGGTCAAGTATAAATTTAGTTTATAAAAACACACATAAAGAATATGAAGATATTCATCAAACATGTGATATGCTATTAAATAAATCAGCCTCTATTTTATTTAAAAAGGATAAAAATTCGTTTACCTTAGTAAACTCACTGTCTTACCATTTCAAAGGGGTAGTAAAAATTCCTAGTAAATATAAAGGCTATCAAATTATATCAGATGATAAGATTTGCTTAGCTACTCAACAAGTAAATAAGGATGTAGTTTGCTTTGTGGATTTAGAGCCGTTTTCATTCAAAACTTTTTCTAAAGGCCAAAAAGAAAAAAGTAAAACAGTTAATCATTCTAGCTTAGTTCTTGAAAATGATTATGTTAAATATGTATTTCATAAAAATGGTACGTTAAAGTCTGCTTATGATAAAAAGCTTAAATTAAATTTTCTTAGATCAAATGGTAATGTATTGTCCCTTTATGAGGATAGACCTCTTAATTGGGATGCATGGGATATTGACTTCTATTATAAAGATTCTCTCTTAGAGACTTCAAAAGTATCAAAAATTGAAAAAGTTAAAGTAGGAATTGTAAATAGTTCATTAAATATATCATATACTATCGGTAATTCTACAATTAAACAGCATATTTCTCTATCAAATCATTCAAAACGTTTAGATTTTAACACATCAGTTGATTGGAAAGAAAAACATAAAATGCTTAGAGTTCACTTCCCTACTACCATTACTAATGAACAAGCTACTTTTGACATTCAATATGGTCATGTAAAAAGGAATACTCATAAGAATACGAGTTGGGACAGAGCAAAATTTGAAGTGGTTGGGCATAAATATGCTGATTTATCGAATAATGACTATGGTGTAGCGTTAATGAACGATTGTAAATATGGTTATTCTATTTTTGATAATACAATTGACCTTAATTTGCTACGATCTCCTAATAACCCAGATGCAGATGCAGATATCGGATATCATGAATTCATTTATAGTTTTTATCCACATAATAACGATTTAATTAGGTCAGATGTGATCGAAGAATCCACCTTATTAAATCATTCTCCTCTTGTTTTTGAAGGCTACAAGAACTTATCGACATCTAGCACCGTAACATATAAAGGAAAAGGTATAGAGATTACCGCTTTTAAAAAGAGTGAATATAAAAATGAAATTATTATTAGAACTGTTGAAACAGTTGGTAGAAACTCAGAAGGTAATATTTATTTAAATGGACAAATAACAGAGACAAATCTTCTTGAACAAAAGAATATTAGTAAGTCTAAGAGAGTTAAGGATAAATATCGTCTTAAACTAAAACCATTTGAAATAAAGACATTTAAGATAAAAATTTAATTACTTATAATGTAATTTAAATGTTCTGAGGAAAATGGCGGGCTTGGTAGGCCTGAATTATTAAATAAGGTCGCGCTAGCTGTATCGCTCCAAGCGTATCTAACATACTTTGGATCATTTACTTCTTTAGAATACACTTGTATTAGCTTTTTATACACATTTACCTCTGCATCAAAATAAACTTTATTACTTCCTGCTATTTCAAACCACGTATTTTTATTTTTTATCGGCATTAACCCAGAATCGCAATTTTTAAAATAAACATTAAGATATTTTCCTTCTTGCTCAATATTATCTAGTTCCGGACCGGAGTCGATAAAATCTTTATTATATGTCCTATTTAGTGCTAATAAAGCGAATCGATTACCTACGTCATGTTTGTTTGATGGGTGTATATCATGATTTTCCCCGACATCTAAAGTAACAACCATGCCAGTATTTTTTATATTTAAAAGACTCTTCTGAACATGACGGAAATGAGGCAACATTCCGCCATAACCAATATAAGAAGCAATTTGAGCAAAATAAAAAGGCATATTTTCACCGAATGATTTTCTGAGATCTTTGACCATTAAAGGGAAAATTTTCTGGTATTGGGTTTCCCCCGTTCCACCTACGTTACTTTCTCCTTGGTACCAGATAAAGCCTTTAATGGTATAGTTTAATAAAGGGTGCATCATACCATTATATAAACTGCTTAACGTATTATGTTTCAAAAAAAATTTCTCAGGAATATCTGAAAACTTTATATTTTGATCATTATAATTATAAAAAGATGTGTAAGGGTATTTAAAGTTATCAACTTGAAATGCTTCTTCAGCTAATATTTTGGCTTTCCAGTTTTTTTTAAAAGATATATTTGAATGAGATGATTTTATTTTAATTTCTCCAATGCTGGGTATACCAATTATTCTAACCATAATAATATTTTTTCCAACCTTTAATAATTTGGAATCAATATTATATTTTTGATTTAGTTTATTGGAAATATAATTGGCTTCTTTTAAATCAATTAAAGATGATCCGACTTTCATACCATTTATATATAAATCATATTCCCATAAACCAGAGGGCTTATCTTTATCGGGCATTATAATCAGATCAAATGAGTTTGAATGTAAAGAATCTAATTCAAATTCATTTTTAAAAAGAATCGCTCCAGAGAAGTTTGAATTATTAAGAACAGGTTTTATAAAGCTCTTTTCTGTTAACGGTTTCCAATGATAGGAATTACTTGAAAAATCTTTAATATCATTTTCTCCTAAATGATCTAGGCCTTTCCAACCAGGTAAATAAAAATCTAAATAATCAATTTCAGGGAAAGCCTCTGATAAAAACAAATCCCACCAATGAGAACCAGATGGTATATTTTCAAATCGAGAGTACCAATTTTTTGTCTTTTTATATTTAAGAGAATCTTTTTCAAGTTCTTTAATATCTTCTGAAAAATCTTCTATCTGATCTAAAACATTGAAACTAGACCAAGACTGAATGTTACTACCTCCCCAACTTGAGTGTATTATGCCAATCGGCACATCAAGTTCTAAGTGTAATTTTTTAGCAAAAAAGTAACCTACTGCACTAAAATCGGTTATGTCTTGCCCTACAGCACTTATCCACTCTCCTTCAGTGTCATTTAAAGGTTTATCACTCAAAGCTTTTTTTACGTTATACATCCTTATATTTGAGTAATTAGCTGTCTCTATTTCAGAGGATGAACTATCAGTTGAGTTACAACAATAATCAAACGTCATTTCCATATTTGACTGACCAGCTGCTAACCATACTTCACCCATTAAAACATTTCTAATTTTAATGGACTCTTCACTACTAAAAACGGTAATTGCTTGCTCACTGGAACTATTTATCGTCTTGATCTTTGTAATCCAATAACCTGAGGAATCAGAGTAAGTTAATGTATCAAAACCCCAGGAACATGAAATGTCTATTTTTTGATTAGGTAGATATCGACCCCAAATATTTACTAAAGTATTTCTTTGGATAACAACTCCATCAGAAAATAAGTTTGGAATTATTAGGTTTTTCTTATCAATGTTTGTGCAGGATTGTATAAACATAAAAAACATTAAACTATATTTATCGTAAGGGTTGGGGATTCTTATCATTTTTTAAATATCATTGATTCTTTTTTAAACGATTTAAACTCTAAAGCATTACCACTAGGATCACTTATAAAAAAAATTCCCTGTTCTCCGATTTCATTCTTAAATCTTATTTTTGGCTTTAATAAAAATTCAAAATTTAAGTTTTCTAACTTAAAACACAACTTTTCCCATTCTTTCCACTTTAAAATTACACCAAAATGCCTAGAAGGGATATTATCTTCATCAACAATATTTGTATTTAATTCTTGACAATCATTTGGTGAAAGATGGGCAACAATTTGATGTCCATATAAATCAAAATCGATCCAACTCTCTGATTCTCTACCAGTATTACATTCTAATAAACCAACATAAAAGGACCTTGTTGATTCGAGGTCTTTCACTGGAAAAGCTAAATGAAATCGTGGTATCGAGTTCAATTTTATCTAACTCCTTTTGCAGCTATAGCTAATGTTCTAATTCTATCAATATCTTTTTCCGTATATGCTACATTAACTCCTAAAATTGAAGCTAGCTTCATTCCATATTTAAATCCAAGTTTATAAATTTTTTTTACTTTTTCCCACCCAATATCACGTCCAATTGTAAATTTTTCAAAGCGACCTTCAAGAGCAAGAACAATAGTTTCAACCTTACATGCAAAAACAACATTTTGTGGTAAATTAATATTTCTCATTTTTAATTTATCTTTAACAGTTATTTCAATTTCGCCAGATTCAATATAAATAACATCAGGTCTTTTATTAACATCCTCTGGTTTTAAATCTAATGGTCTTGCCACATCAGTTATAACGCATCCAGGTTTGACTTTCATTATATCAAAAATTTTCTTACCAGCTCCGGATGTAGTGGTAACTATCATATCAGCTATTGAAACATATTCATCAGCATTAGTTGTTATTATGACATTTGTATTAGGAGAAATATTTAGTATATCCTTTTTTAAAATTTCAAGCTTGTCCTTTTTTGTTCCGCAAAGTATAATTTCTTCAAATATCATAGACAGTAATTTTGAAGAAACTGAACCAATAGCACCTGTTGCTCCAATGATCATGCTTGTCGACTTTAATTTTTCGTTGTTTACTGACTGTTCGATTAAAGCTAGTTTTTTTAAAGCATCTGCTGCAACCCCTAAGGCTGCTGATGCACTATAACTATTGCCGGTAGTTATCGGAATAGGTGAATTTTTAGCTACCGTTATTCCTGTATCACCAGCAACTTTTGTAAATACGCCAAGACCCATTATTTCAGCACCTAATTTTTTTGCTAGATAAGCAGTTTTTATTAATTTTTTATATGTGGAAGCTGGGTATATACATAATTGTTCTAGGTGTACCACCAACTGAAATCAACCAACCTTCTACCTTAGGACCAGGTATTGATTGAATACCTTCAATTTTTGAATAAATTAAAGACGGAGAATAGGCCATTGTTTTTTCCAAGAATCGCATAACCCATCTTTTTGCAAACATATTAGGTAAATGAACAACGTTTCTTATATATTCTGAGTGTAGAGGGTGTACTACAAATGCAATTTTTTTTTAGTGATAACATCACCTTTTAACAATTATAATATTTTTCAATAAAATTAATAATCTCTCCTGCTACATCAGCCCCTGTGAGTAGTTCTATTCCCTGAAGTCCTGGAGATGAATTA
>CALKMQ010000113.1 GCA_938092125.1 uncultured bacterium | reverse complement strand
GAAGATAAAATGTATGCTGACTTAACTAAAATTAGACAAATACTACTTAATCTTTTGAGCAATTCAGCAAAATTTACAAAAGAAGGTACGGTTACAATATCTGTTGATAAATCTAAATTGATTAAAAATGCTATCGATTTTAATATATCAGATACTGGCATAGGGATGACTCCTGACCAGGTTGATAAGGTATTTAAACCATTTACTCAAGCAGATGAAAAAACTACAAGAAAGTTTGGTGGAACGGGACTGGGGTTAACAATAACAAAAATGTTTGCCGAGATGATGGGAGGAGATATAAGACTCAAGTCAAAAGAGGGTGAAGGAACAACTTTCACTGCAACCATTCCACTAAAAGTTAAAGACTTAAAGGTAGTGCAACCTGTTAATAATGGCGAAATAATCAAAGAAAATGATTCTGACTATAAAGTTTTGGTCATAGATGATGATGATAATGCACAAGATATGATGAAGAAATTTTTAGAGAAACAGAACGTAAGTATAATACAAGCCAGGTCTGGTGAAGAAGGTTTAAAACTCGCAGCTGAATATTTACCTGATGCTATTACTTTGGATGTGATGATGCCTGAAATGGATGGTTGGGAGGTGCTCACAGCATTACAATCAAACGATGTAACTAAAAACATTCCAGTAATTATGCTTACTATGGCTGATGAACCTGATATCGGTTATTCATTAGGAGCAACTGACTATTTAACTAAACCTGTTAATTGGAATCAGTTATCAAATATTCTAAGTAATCACAAGATTGAATCGGCTTCTCAGACTATACTTATAGTCGAAGATGATGACACTACTAGGGAAATGTTAAAAAAGAGCCTTACAGGCCATGATTTCAAAGTAAGAATAGCAACCAATGGTAAGGAAGGACTTGAAAAAGTAAAAGATTCAAAACCTGGCTTAGTACTACTAGATTTAATGATGCCCGAGATGGATGGGTTTGAGTTTGCAGAGAAACTAAGAGAAAATAAAGATTGGTTGGATATTCCAGTTGTGGTTATAACCGCAAAAGACCTAACTAGTGCAGATCATAAAAGATTAAAAGGGAATGTTGAAGCAATAATGCAAAAAGGTTCATATAGCAAAAAAGAACTAATGTCTGAAGTTGGAAATAGAATTAAACTGTTAAAAAAACGGAGTTAGGTTTATGTCAAAAATATTAATTGTTGAAGATAACGAGATGAATAGAGATATGCTATCTAGGCGTTTAGAGAGGAAAGGTTTTAATGTGGTAATGGCAGAAGATGGTCAAAAAGGCGTAGATATGTCAAAAAGTGAGAACCCAGATCTAATATTAATGGATTTGAGTTTGCCAATAATGGATGGATGGGAGGCAACTTCAACAATTAAGTCAGAAGAAAGTACAAGAGATATCCCAATAATAGTACTTACTGCTCATGCTATGTCCGGTGATAGAGAAAAAGCGTTAGAAGCTGGGGCTGATGAGTACGACACTAAACCTATTGATTTCAAAAGACTTTTAGGAAAAATTAAAGATTTTATTTAGGGAGTATCATTTTTTTAGAGTTCTTCTTTTATAATGGATAAAAGAACACAAAATGCCTTTCTTGGGAAAGCAAGGCACAATCTCAAGAATCCCGTCAATGCTATACTTGGTTATAGTGAAATGTTAATTGAGGATTGTGAAGATGAGGGTTTTATTAGCTTAATACCAGATATAAAGAAGCTAAACCAGGCTGGTAATGATATATTATCATCTATTGAAGAAATATTCAGCGATAAAGCATTGGCCGATTCAGAAAATTCAATATCTAGAATGGCTAAAGAAATGGAAATAGCACTTCGAACTCCTCTAAACACAATAATTGGATATTCTGAGCTTTTAATAGAAGAATCAGATAGTGTTACAATTGATAATTTTAAAACTGATATAAATAAAATAACTCAGTCAGGTAGATTGTTAGAGGAAGAATTGAAAAGTATAATAAGCTTTGATTCTAAAAATATTAAAAAAATAAGAGATCAAAATCTAAACCACGGAAACCTTTCTATGGTGCAAGATGTACTTGATAGTATAATTCCATTAGATCAAAAAGATAAAAAACCTAAAGAAACAGGAACTATTTTAGTCGTTGATGACAACAAAAACAATACTGATCTTCTTGATAAAAGATTAACTAAAAAAGGTCATAAGGTTTTTACAGCTAACAATGGTAAAGATGCTCTCTTGCAATTAAGTATGGATAGAAATCAAATAGATGTGATTCTATTAGATATTGTAATGCCTGAAATGAATGGTTTTGAGGTTTTAAAATACTTGAAAAATGATAAACGCTACTTTGAAATGCCTGTAATTATGATATCGTCTATGGACGACACAGATAGCATATACAGATGTATTGAAAATGGTGCTGATGACTATATTACAAAGCCTTTTGACAAGTCAATACTTGATGCCAGGATTTCATCGTGTATTGAAAAGAAACACCTTAGAGACAAAGAAAAAGTTTTGATGAAAAAACTAGCTGAAGAACAAGAAAAATCAGAAAACTTATTACTTAATATTCTTCCTGAAGATATAGCATACAGATTGAAATCTGGAGAAACAAATATAGCTACCAAGCATAAAGGTGTTTCAATTTTGTTTGCTGATATTGTTGATTTTACACCTCAGTCAAAAAAATTAAAACCCAATGAGCTAGTAGTAATCTTAAATAAAATCTTTTCTTGTTTTGATGATTTATCCTCAAAATTTAAAATAGAAAAAATAAAAACAATCGGAGATAGTTATTTTGCTGTCGGTGGGCTAAATAATGAATCACTAAAATCATCAAAAAATTTAATCGAAATGGCAAAAGAAATGATAACAGAAATTGATGTTCTTAACAATGAAATAGAAAAAATGGACATCCAATTAAGAATAGGGATACATTGTGGTGATGTAGTAACGGGAGTAATTGGGAAGCATAAATTTGCTTATGATCTCTGGGGATCTGCAGTAAATATGGCCAGCAGGATGGAATCAACTAGTCTCCCAGGTGAAATCCAAGTGAGTGAAGAAGTAAAATCACTAGTTGCAGACAGTTTTAAATTTCAAAAAAGAGAAAAAATAAAAATAAAAGGATTAGGGTATATAAGTACTTACTTTATTAAGTAATGCAATATTATTTAAATGCTAATATTATTGATTATAGATATAATTAAAATGCTAGAAATCCCTACAGTTGTCGCCGCAATAAGACCTATATAAAAAGGTTTTATACCTAGTTCTTTAAAATTATCAAAAGAAGTATTAAAACCAACTGCAGCCATTGCAATGATTAAAAAGAATTCTGCAATTTTTTTAATAAAAACTATTGAATTTTTCCAAGTAGCTAAATGTATATCATTATCAAGAAAATAAAAATCACCTAATGATCTAATACAACCAAAAACAATAAAACCTATTACAAAGTAAGGGAAAATAGCAGAAATTTTATACGATTCTTCTTCTGCAGACATTGATTTATGAGCTAAATAGGGTATAACAATAACCATAAGCGTATTTCTAATTAATTTTGTAACAGTCGCAACAGCAATAATATTTGGTTCTTCATATTGATCACTGTAAATCATAGCAGATCCAGCTACTTGAGCTGTCTCATGAATTGAGCTACCAAGGAAAAGGCCTGCTGAAACAATATCTTGAGAAAATAAAAAATGCGCAAATATTGGGTATAAAAACATTGCAAAGAATCCAAAAATTGTAATATTCGCAATTGCATAAGTAATTTCTGATTTTTTAGCTTTAATTGAAGGCGCTAAAGCCACAATTGCTGTAGCTCCACAAATACTGGTGCCGACTGCAATTAGCAATGATAGTTTTTCTGATATCTTAAGGTTTTTTCGTAACACCTGAACTAAAAATATAGTAATGATAATGCAAGGAATAACGACAATTAACCCTTTAGTACCATAACTAATTAAATCTATTAGGCTTAAACGTATCCCTAATAAAATAATTCCAATTTTTAGTAATACTTTTATACAAAAATCTAAACCAGGCTTTAATGCATTAATTATTATTGAGTTGAAGTTTGCAATTGATATTCCAATTATAATGGCTATCATGATTGGCGATATCGGACTTTTTTCAAATCCTAGTAAATGTTTTCCTAGATATTCAGATAGTAAAATTGATGTTATCGCAACTGTTATACAGGCTATAAGGCCAAAAGCTTTATTTTTAA
>CALKMQ010000112.1 GCA_938092125.1 uncultured bacterium | reverse complement strand
CAAGCCTATTGATACCCTGCGGCTTGTAGTTTGAACAACCGTGCATAATCGCCGTCGGCATCTAATAATTCTTCGTGCGTACCACGCTCTTGTATTTGGCCGTGTTCTAAGACTACAATTTGATCAGCCATACGAACAGTCGAGAATCTATGTGATATTAGAATCGCCATTTGGTCCTCGGTGATTTGGCGGAAGTGGTCAAATACTTTGGCTTCAGCTTCGGCGTCCATTGCGCTGGTGGGTTCATCCAGCACTATGACATTGGCCGACCGGCGCATAAAAGCGCGCGATAGCGCTATTTTTTGCCATTCTCCGCCAGACAACTCTTGACCACCAGCAAACCATCTACCCAATTGAGTTAGGTAGCTGTTGGGCATACGTTCGATAAAGTCCGCAGCCAGCCCTTTGGTTGCAGCGTCTTGCCAACGGTCTTGGGATTCGAAATTTTGGACATCACCGGTACCGATGTTTTCACCTACTTTCATTTGGTACTGGACAAAATCTTGGAATATCACGCCAATTTTGTCCTGCAACGCAGCGATATTCCAATCCTGCAGATCGCGGCCCTCGAACAGTATTAGGCCTTCGGTAGGTTCGTATAGCCGAGACATTAATTTGATCAGTGTTGTTTTGCCCGAACCATTGTGTCCGACCAACGCCAGTTTTTGCCCAGGTTGAAGGTGCAGGTTTATTCCTTGCAGTGTAGGGTTAGCTGCGCCCTTGTAAGTGAATCCAACGTTCTCAAATCGAATGCCATCTTTAGGGTTCGGTCCTGAACTGGCACCTCCTGTATCCTTTGTGACGGGAACCTCAAGAAATTCATAAAGGTTCGAAAGGTATAGGTTGTCTTCGTACATACCGCCAATTGCCGATAGGCTAGCGGTTATGGCGGCCTGACCTTGTTTGAATACTAGGATATACATCGTCATGCCACCTAAGGTTAATACCCCTGCAACTGTCTCTACAACTATCCATCCATAGGCACCATAAAAGGCCAACGTGCCCAATAGGCTCAGTACGTAACCCCAGAAACCTTTGCGCAACGTCAAGTTACGGTCGTCGCGGAACAACTTTTTAAATATTGCCTTATAGCGTCCAAGCAGCATTGAAGACAGGCCAAAAAGTTTGACCTCTTTGGCGTAATCTTCGCGGGCCAATACGGTCTCTAGGTACAGCTGCTCGCGTCGCTCAGGGGTACGCCATGTAAACAGGCGGAAGGCCTCGCCCGAGAAACGAGCTTCGGCAAAAAAGACGGGCAGGGCCGCTACAAACAGCACTACGACAGCAATAGGTGAAAACTGTATCAGCAATCCTCCGTAGGCAATTATAGAAATAGAGTTTTGAATCAGCCCAAAAGTTTTGCGTACCAACGCCAGCGGGCGGCTAGATGCCTCGCGACGCGCCTGTGTCATACGGTCATATATCTCCGAATCCTCGAATTGCTCCAACGACAATGTCCCAGCCTTTTCCAGGATCATTACATTGACTCGTTGGCCCAGCAGGGCGCGCAATAACGACTCGCACACCGCGATACCGCGTTGGAATCCGGCTAGTAAGCCGATTGCACCTGCTTCAGCCACGACATACATTATCGCCAAATGCCTGTCTGCGGGCGCTTGTGTTTCTACCGCCAGCACTACTGTGTCAACAATCATTTTGCCCAGCCATGCAACTACAGCGGGCATCAATCCCGCAGCCAATACCAGCGCCATCATCGCCAGCGCTAGTCCCCGATGCGTAGTCCATACTAGCCCAAGTGCCCGACCGCTATACCGAAACACCCCCAAATATAGTCGTTGGCTTTTGGCATTAGAACCTGCTGGGGCAAGCGGAACATGGGGCGAGTTAGAGCGGGACATGGTAATGCCTAATCGTAGCAATCATTTTTGTGATTTTAAGTTTATGCATGAGGCACATCTAATGTTTATAGACTGACTTCAATGATCAAATTATAATACTCATGATAAGAGCAATCGAAAATCCAACCAAACCTAAAATTACAGTAAGTGTTGTCCAAGACTGCAAAGTCTGCCGTTCATTAAGACCAAAATAACGATTTACTAGCCAGAAACCGCTATCATTTACATGGGACATCATTGTAGCACCAGAAGCGATGGCAATTACTACTAATGCTTTATACGCTTCTTCACCACCAAAAGATAATAATAATGGCGCCGTTAGGCCTGCACTTGTAATCATAGCAACGGTGGCTGAGCCTTGAATCACACGCACTAATAAGCTGCATATAAATGCAAAAATTATTGGCGTAGTTGTATCGCCAGTCAAAGAACGAGCCAACATATCGCCTGCACCAGTATCTATCAAGATCTGCTTGAACATTCCTCCTGCACCTGTTAATAAAATAATCAAACCTGCCGGTGCTAGAGATTTACCCCATATTTTATGAATGTCATCCTTAGTCATACCCTGACGTATTCCTAAAAAATACCAAGCTAATAAATTCGCGATAATTAAAGCTGTAAATGGGTGCCCTATAAATTCGATCCAAGCACTGAATGCAGATGAAATCGCCCAAATTTTTTGTGGGATATGCTTAAATGAAGCGTTGATGACCATAAGAAAAATTGGAATAAATATAATTGTCATGATTATCTTAGGTGAAACAGGACTCTTTTCATTCTCATTTGTTTCTACAATGTAATCAGGAACGCCTACATTAATTTTTTTACTTATATATGAGCCAAAAATCGGGCCACTGATTACAACGGCAGGTATACCAATCAAAATGCCGAAAACAATTACATAACCTAAATCTGCACCTAGTATGTGCGCGACAGCTACGGGTCCTGGTGTTGGAGGAATAAATCCATGGGCAGCAGCCAGTCCAGCCAATAAGGGCATACCAAAAAATAACAACGATTTGCCAGTTTGTTTCTGAAGAGCATAAATAATAGGGACTAAAATAATAAAGGCCACATCAAAAAAAACAGGGATAGAAACGATAAGTCCTGTTCCAACCATTGCCCATGGTGCTCTTTTCAAACTCATTTTTCCTAGCATATAATCTGCTAGGGATTGGGCACCACCTGAACGCTCCAGCAGTGCACCAAACAAAGCACCTAAACCAACAACAGTTGCTACAAATCCAAGGGTATCACCCATACCTTTTCTCATACTGTCAATTATTGTTGAAGGATGCATGCCAGCTAAGATACCTGCGGTCATGCTGGCAATCAACAATGCTAAAAACGCCTGTATTTTAAATTGCAGAATAAATATCAACAGTATACCAATACTTATAAGAACTGCCATTAATAGTTGATAATCCATAGTTAGTCTCCATACTTTAATTTATTTAAAGCACTAGTCACAATATGATTTACAGGTGACTTAATGTTAAAATGCCAGCCATATTTCGGGGGCTCTAAATCTGCCAATTGTGAACTTAATAAATTTGGTTTGAAATAATGTCCCTTTCTGTTAGCTAAGCGTTCCCTGATAAGTTCTGAACGGCCATAAAGATATAACCACGTAATACCATTATTTACACCACTATTAAGAACTACTCTATACATTTCTTTTAATGCGGAGCATGCTAGAACACCACCATTTTCAACTTCCCATTTTGCCAAGTTCCCGCTTAATGTCTCCAACCATGATTTACGATCCAAGTCTTGCAACGGTATTCCCTTTTTCATTTTTGCAATATTCTTTTTCGGATGAAAATCATCTGCATCATAAAATGGCATATCTAATTCAGAGGCCAATGCTTTCCCTACTGTAGTCTTACCAGAACCAGATACTCCCATAACAATTATTATCATAAACACATTATTTTTAGTTCAGCGCTTAAAAAAAATTGAAGAAAAAATCCTTAAACATTGCTTTACGAGATATTGTCAGTAAACAATAAAATTTAGTTATATGTTGTATCTATTTCGGATCTTCATGCTGCCCAAAACCATATCGCAAAGCGGAAACTACTTTCGTGCCAAAACTAGGACTCTCCATAGAGTCCATCCTTTTTTGTAAAGAATATTGTAACAACTTAAAATCTACTCCTAATTTTTTAGCAACCTGTAAACTCCAATTTCCTGTTTCTCCTCCACCAATTTTCCCACTCCATTTGCTTAATTCAGGATCTTTTTCAAATGCCTCTTGCGCTAATTCTGAAATCCAAGATCGAATGACGCTTCCATTACTCCAGACTTTGGAAACCTTTTCATAATCTAAATCAAATTTTTCTTTTGATAGAGTTTCAAACCCCTCTCCAAAAGCTTCTAAAATGCAATATTCAATCCCATTGTGCACCATTTTTACAAAATGGCCTGCTCCAGAACTACCCATATAACCATATCCATCTTTAGTAGCAATAGCTTCAAATAATTGCTCATTCCTTTCAAAAATATTTCTATCTCCTCCCACCATTAAACAAGCTCCATTTCTTGCTCCTGAAATACCTCCTGACGTCCCTTGATCTAAAAAATGTATTCCCCTCTTTTTTAACATTTCAAAACGAAGCTGAC
Organism: uncultured bacterium; assembly: GCA_938092125.1. Taxonomy (GTDB): domain Bacteria; phylum Fidelibacterota; class Marinisomatia; order Marinisomatales; family UBA1611; genus TMED80. Next base: position 15,979 of record CALKMQ010000112.1, on the reverse strand, counting down.
TATCTTTATAAAAAGAATTACCGCCATCAATGATTGCATCCTCTTGTTCCAACAATGGAGACAATTCTTTTAAAGTTTCGTCAACTGGGTGTCCTGCAGGAATCATCAACATAAGCACTCTAGGCGGATCGAGCTTGGCAACTAAATCCTCCAAAGAATGAACTCCTTCACCTCCTTCGATAATAAACGTATCTACTCTCTCAGTGTTATTATCAAAAGCAACCACTGAAATTTTATTATCAAGTAGATTTAAGGCTAATGAATGCCCCATACGACCTAAACCAATTAATCCTACTCTCATTTACCTAACCCCTGTCTATTCATTGTTCATTGATTTTTAATCTACAAAGATTTATTTAAAAATGTATTAGTGTCTTATACACTAACCCCATCTCTCGCACATCTAGTTTGGGTTAGGCTTTTTCGATTGAGAACCCAAGATTGAAAGTGTGTCCCCCATTTTTGTGTCCCCAATCCGATAAATAATGATAATGAATGATTATAAATGAAACAAAAAACCCCCGAACTTAATCGAGGGTTTCTTTGAGAGAACTATGGTATTCTTCTCTAGCGGGACCGAAGGGACTCGAACCCTCGACCTCCGGCTTGACAGGCCGGCGTTCTAACCAACTGAACTACGATCCCAAAATTTTATTTCTGTTTGTTCTTCTTATATATCAAAGAAACAGGAATTAAAATCAAATATCCTATAAAAAGAAAAACGGGTGCAACTGATAGACTCTGGAAACTATAAGTCTCCCCTAGGGCCATAATTATATAACCAAGAATTATGGTAATTATTCCAGCAGCAAATAAGATATAATTCTCTTTGTCAAAGGACCAGCCATTGAATAGTTCATCTGAACCATTCTTACCATTGTGAAATAAATTACTCATGACTATAAAATTACGATTCATGACATAGCAACAAAAGGTCTTTTTATTTATTTTTTATTTTTCATAAACGAAATTGACACAAACAATTAAGAGGGGCTAATTTCACCCCTTTAAATGAGCGTAGAAAGAAGTCCAAAATTAATCACCACTTACTTTTTAGTTTGTCTTTCAATAGTAATATGCACTGCATTTTTAACTTTGAACTACTGGCCTCAAACTAATATGGAAAATGTGAGTAAACTTAAAATTAGTCACGGGCAATCATTGGCAGCTATATCTTCTATGATGAGCCAAAAAAACATCATATCTAATCAGTGGGTTTTTGAAGTAGTTACTAAATTAAAAGGTCTAGATAAATCTATTCAAGTTGGAACTTTTAGATTTAATAGTACACATACAAATAAGGATATTATAAATAATTTAGTTTTTGGTCGACCAGATAGAAAAAAAATTACATTTTTAGAAGGCTGGAATATGAAGCAAGTATCTAGGCATCTTGCTGATGTTATGAAATTTGAATACGATGAAGTTATTTCACTGCTTAAAGATGAAAATTTTATCAGTGATTTAAATATTAATTCGAAGACGTTAGAAGGCTATTTGTTTCCTGAAACATATTACTTTTTTGAGGGAGTTGATAAAAAAACCATTATTAAAAGATTGGTTAAAGAACATTTTTCTTTTTGGAATGAAGAAAATATTTTAAAAGCTGATAAACTAGGCTTTACACCTATTGAAATTGTTACGCTTGCCTCAATAATTGAAGGAGAAGCCATATACGATTCGGAAAGACCTATTATATCTGCGGTGTATCATAACCGCTTAAAAAAAGGAATGAAGCTACAGGCTGACCCTACAGTTCAATATATAATTACAGATGGTCCGCGAAGACTACTAAATAAAGATTTAAGGATCAAATCACTATACAACACCTACATGTACAAAGGTTTGCCTCCTGGCCCTATTAATTCTCCAGGATTACAATCTTTGCTTGCTGCTTTAAGCCCTGAAATAAATAATTACTTTTATTTTGTTGCAAAAGGAGACGGGTATCATACCTTTTCAAAAAATGAGAAAGAGCATGAGCGAGCTAAAAGGGCCTTTCAGCGTGTAAGGAAAAAGGTTAAAAGACAAAGGACAGGATCATGAGTTTAAAAGCACTTAACAAGACACAAAAAGAAGCTGTAGAAGCTGTTAACGGGCCAGTATTGATATTTGCGGGAGCAGGAAGTGGAAAAACTAGAGTATTAACTCATAAACTGTATCATCTAGTAAATGAGGGATTGTTTAAGCCAGAAGAAATTTTAGCAGTAACATTTACAAACAAAGCTGCAAAAGAGATGAAAGAAAGAGTCTTGAAATTGCTTAAAGCCAATGATCTTAATTTATCTATGGGTACCTTTCACTCTATATGTGCTAGAGTTTTAAGAGAAGATATAGATGTCTTAGGTTTTAGCAGACACTTTGCTATCTACGATGTAAAAGATCAACTTGACTTAATAAAGGTCCTTTTTGAATCATTTGAGATATCTAAGAATTTGGTTACGCCAAATCAATTAAGGAATCAAATTAGTCTTTTTAAGAATAAAATGATGGAGCCTAAAGCAGTTGAAAGTAAAGCTAAAACTATTTTAGAGAAAACTGTATCAAAAATATATAAAGAATATCAGAAAAATCTAAAATTGAATGATGCACTTGATTTTGATGACTTATTGACTTTTCCACTTGAGATTTTTAAGAAAAAACCCTCTGTTTTAAAAAAATATCAAAAGAGATGGAAATATATTTTAGTGGATGAATATCAAGACACCAATCGCGCTCAATTTCAGTTTTTAACTAATTTAGCTAGTGCTCATGAAAATATTTGTGTGGTTGGAGATGATGATCAGTCAATTTATGGTTGGAGAGGCGCTGATGTATCAAACATCTTAGAGTTTGAAAAAACATTTTCTTCATGCAAGGTATTCAAATTGGAAAAGAATTATCGTTCAACCCAAGAAATTTTAAATGCTGCAACCGCTGTTGTAATGCATAATGATAAGAGAGCAAGTAAAAATCTTGTTGCTGCAAACGGTTCGGGAGAAACACTTGGGCTGCTCGAAACCATTGATGAGCAGGAAGAGGCAAGCGCTGTAGTCTCATCAATTGAAAAAGAAATTAAATTAAACAAAAGGACGTTTAATAAATTTTCTGTTTTGTATAGAACCAATGCACAATCTCGTGCATTAGAGGAAAGTTTTATAAGACAAGGAATCCCATACAATATCATTGGAAGTGTCAGATTTTATGAAAGAAAAGAAGTAAAAAATGTGATAGCCTATCTTAGGCTAGTTGTGAATTTGAAAGACACAATTTCTTTAAGGCGGATTATTAATTTCCCTGCAAGAGGAATTGGGGCTAAGACAATTGATAAATGTGTCGAGCAGGCGAAAAAAGACAAGATAGAATTTATTGATGTTTTAAAAAATCCAAATAATATGGAGATAAGAGGCAAACAAGCAGATGCGCTCTTCAAATTTTATAATATTATTATAAAATATCATGATTTAAGAAAAAAATTAAGTGCAAGCGAATTAGCTAGGAGCTTAGTTGAAGAAATTGGAATCCTAACTCACTTCAAAGAATCTAAAGAACCTGATGCAAAAGATAGATTTGATAATGTTGCGGAACTTTTAACAAGTATCGAAGAATTCTCCGTTCGTAATCCAGATTCTGAGCTAAGTACATTTTTAGAAAACGTTTCCCTTCAAACAGATATTGACAACTGGAATGATACTGATAATCGAGTTACTTTAATGACTATTCATTCTTCAAAGGGACTTGAGTTTCCTGTCGTATTTATAGCTGGTATGGATGAAGGACTATTTCCTTTATTTAGATCGCTGGATGATAAAAGTGAACTTGAAGAAGAGCGAAGGTTATTTTATGTTGCTTTAACTAGGGCTGAAGAAAAAGTCTATCTCCTATATGCGACAAATAGACGTAGGATGGGAGCTGAAACTGTGAACGGGTTACCGAGTAGATTTATAAATGAAATACCAGAAGAGGCGCTGGACAGAATTAGTTTTAGTTCTGCTGTCACAAGAAAATTTGTAGCAGGCAAACGAAAGAAAGATGGTCTTACGCAAATGGTTAGGACAGTTACTGATTTCGATGATTTTCAAGTTGGCGACAATGTTGAACACTCTATTTTTGGAGCGGGGAAAATTATGGCTCTAAGTGGAACGGGGGAAAATCAACGTGTGGGTGTAGTTTTTAATGATGGCACTAGAAAAAAGCTTATCGTAAAATTCGCAAATTTAAAAAAAATATAAACTAATTATTTTTATAAAAAACTGTAAATTGGTAAAACATTACATTGAAAGATTATGAATCAAATAAATATTCTTAAAAGCATTCTTAAGACGGAAGGCCTTCGCTATACTCAGCAAAGACAGATAATATGGGATGAAATTAGAGACTCTAAAGAGCATAGAGATGCTGAAGAAATTTATTTAATTATTAAAAAGAAAAATGCCATCAATGTTTCTAGAGCAACTGTTTATCGCACGATTGATGTTTTAGTAAAAAACAATTTAGTAAGAAAAATGGAGCTTGGAGATGGAAGGGCTTTATATGAGCATAAAATTGATGAAGAGCATCATGATCATATTATTTGCACTGAGACTGGGAAGATTACAGAATTCTACAATGAAAAGCTTGAGGAACTCCAAGATGTAATTGTAAAGGAGCATGGTTATGAGTTAGTAAGGCATGTACACCAGCTGTTTGTTAAGCCATTAAAAAAATAAATTAATATATTTTTAACCTCTTCTTTTTTTATTTACCTTTCTTTCATTTTAAATCTTTGACCATTTTAATATGCTTTTTTTCTTTAACTATAGAAAAGCCAAGGGATTGATAAAGGGCTAGTGCTGATTGATTCTTTTTTACGCAGTTTAGGGACAAACGGTTAAATTTTTCTTTATCTGTTAGTTTTTGCTCAAGATATTTTACGAGCTTTTTTGCATATCCTTTATTCCTGTATTTTTCATCTATTATGAGATGAAATAGATGTGCAGATTGCTCTTCAGCATTTAACTTCATGCTAATGTGTCCAATAATCCAATTATCTAATTTTAGGCAAAAAGTTCTGATATTTTGGTCTGTATATGAAAGCGAAATCCAATTACTGATTTTAAAAGGATAATGATGATTAGGCGCTGTAAAATGAAGTATTTTTGGATCACTAAACCAATTAGATAAAATTGCATTTAAAATTCTTATATCATCTTTATTGGTATATGATACTTCTATAAAAGAAACTTTTTGAGCATTCATGGTATTTATTTTAGAACTTACTTTTCGTATTAATGTTATATTTTTATTTTAGATATATTTAATCTATATGTTAAGGATTATTATTACGTTTATAGTCAGTATTTTATTTGCGAATGATATAGACAATATTTCCTATGATTTTTCTAAGCATCAAGGGCACATTCGAATAGATGGCGATCTTTTATGGAATGAAGACTGGTCTGCAAGAGAGATTTTTTTTGACGGAACATTCTCAAATTACCCATCTATGTATGGTCCTCAAGTAGAAAAATATTATTATTGGTCTCAATCTGATTCTTCTTTATCAGATTCTACATACGTTAATTCTTATTTTGATTATGTGCAGGGTGACTATTTTTTAGATAACCTCGATTTAGGAATAAAATATCATCAAAAAAACACATTTATAAATTTGCATGCTTTTAAGAAAAGATTTGGAGGTGTTTATAATCAGTATAGTAATAATTCGGGTTTAATTAAGCCAATTCATTATAGTTATATTGGCTCATATTTTGCAAAGAGATCGAATGATCAGATAACTGTATCCATAGGAAACTTTAATTCAGATTATGGTCTGTTTGATTCAACTAGTCTATCTTTTATGGACTCTAGAGTAACATCTTCAAATATAAAATATAATCTTTATTATGATAGTCTAAAATTTGAAGTAAAAATACATAATTTTTTACAAAGGATAGACAGTTTTCATTCTTCATCCGATCTCGATGGTGTGAAATATTTAACTAGGACAAAATTTGAAAGTGGTCTATCGTTAATGAAAAATAGAAACTATAATTTTGGTATTCTATTTGAATATAATAACCGATCTTTGAGACATGAAACTTTTAAAAAGCATCATTGGAAAACCATAGGTGTTTTTTTAAAAAATAAAGAATCTAATTATAGTATCGGTTTCAGTCCATATGGAGATAAGGTAGAGATTACATCAAATGTAGAATCTGAATTTAGATTAGGGTCTATATCTTCTACATTTAAGATAGAACGAATTGTTAAGCCGGCTAACATTACTATTGTTGATTCTCTTTTATTTGAAGTGAAAGAACAATTAAAATTAAAAAATGAGCTACAACTTAATAAATCATTTCTTGGGTTCAATTTTGCAATTTATAAAAGCAGTAGAAGTTTTTATTATCAAGGACTGCCTAATAATGGAACAAACTTGTGGACGGCATTTTATTTTAATCATTCTTTTACAAAAAATTTAATATTTGATATATCATACGATAAATCTAAGGCTATTAAATATGTTTATGATGGTATTATAGATAGGCTAAAAATCAAGATAAGTGGTGATTTAAATCTATTCTCCGAGGCAATGGCTTTGAGTTATGTTTTTTCATTAGATGGTTACCTAAATCGTAAAAATGGATATGATCTAAGTCCTATTGAAAAATTTCCTATTAAATCTACAGGAGATAAGAATCTTCGAAATATCTGGGTTCCCAGTCTAAGCATACAATCAACAGTAAAAAATGTAGAGATAAAGTACGAAATGATAAATATTTTGAGTGTTATTTATGATCTAACCGGAGCAAACCGAAGCAATAGCCCGATCATATTTAACCACTTTTTCCCAAGCGAGAGCCGCCTTGCATCTTTGTCAATTCGCTGGCACTTTTCTAATTAGATTTTTGCCAAGACGCATAGTCTCCTGGCGCTGCACCAACTTCTAAAAGTATTTCGGAATCATTATATTGAATGTAAACACTATCTGGTGAGACAAAATCATTTGTGATGCCAAAGAAAATTTCATCTCCTATGACAGTTGATGAATACACGTTTGGGTTATAGTATGAATCTTTGCTGGTATAGTTACCTATTCTGGCAGCAATATCCAAGCTTAAATCATTTTGGTCTAATGGCACTATGCCACCAAGGCTTGTTCTGTAAACTTGATCTTGAAATACCATCACATTCCCGCCGCAAACAATTCCTTCTCCATGCTCAGTTTGTATTATATTTTCTGAAGATAAATCAATTTGGGTTGTGCCAAAAAATGTTTGGTACCAATTTTCACTGTAATGTGTACGGGAAACAATTAACTTGTTATCATGAATGACCATGTGTTGTGGTCCTCTACCAACCTCATAGCTAGTAATAACTTGACCAGCTAAAGGGTCTATTTTTACGACGGTAGATCCATTGCCTTGGTCATAGAGTGTTAAATGAGGAATGCTTACAAAAAGATGAGTTCCATCTGTTATAATATCTTCAGGCAACCCGTCAACTGGAATACTATTTTCAATTACAAAAGTATTCAGATTAAGTATCTTTATATCTTTTGAGCTCCAATTGCTGAAGTACAACTTATCATTGAGAACTATCATTTCTCTAGGGCTAGAATTTTCTGTAGATATGGTTATTCCGGGCATACTAATGCCTCCTTCGGAAATGGCATATCTTTTAATTTCACTGGTGCCATTAAGAATAGCAAAGAGATGATTTTCATGAATTAAAATCGATTGGAGTACGTCACCAACATCTAAAACCTCTTGGACTTTTTTACTTCCATCAAAAACGGAAATAGAACCATTGCTCTGGCCAAAATTACCTTCGCTTGATATAAATAATAATCTTTCACTTTCATTTTTATTTAAGTTGTCTTCACAAGCAAACTGGAAAAAAACTAGTGCAAACATAAAAAGTAAATTTATGTTAAAAATTGGGTTGATATTGTATGTTGAAGTTGATAAATGCGAATCGCTGTTCATGACTTTTCTCCCGAAAGTTAGTTATTATTATTTGTATAAGCATACGTAAGGTTTCCTGACTCATGTAGTATCAGCAAGGTTTACCTTCTCTTCAAATAATGAAAATGGCATATAAAACCTTGCATTCTACAATTACAGTAGCGGGGACTGTGCCTGATTCAAACAGACTTCCCTTTTGTATATTTATTTTATAGTTAAATTTAATTATCATTTATTTAAAAATAAAATATTGAATATGTTATTTTTTTACAATTCAGTAGCAATTAGGAGATGCGGTGTATAATGCTTAATCGCAATAAAAATTTTATAATAAGATCATTAATAGCTCCATGTTATTCAAACCATTCTTTTGATTCATCGAAAGTTACAGAAGCCGTTTTTGGTGAATGCGTCGAGGTAAAAGATACTAAAGATGATTGGTTATATATTAGACAGGAGGATGGATATACTAGTTGGGTTAAAGAATTTTATGGTACTTTTGAAAAATCATCTACTAGTTGTAATTATATTGTTTTAGATAAGCATCCTTTACCGTTTGGCAGTAGAGTATCTAAGGTAGGTGATGATTTTATTACTATAAATGGAGAGACCTATATTTATAATAATAAGCCTTTAAAAATTTTAAACGCAATGAATACAAATAATGTTTTAAAATATGCGAGAAGTTTGTTAGGTAGTCCATATAGGTGGGGAGGAAAAACATCTGGAGGGTTTGATTGTTCCGGCTTTGTGCAGACAATATTTTTATTATTAGGTTTGCTTCTACCAAGAGATTCTGGAGCACAATCCAATTTCTTTCACGATTCAAGAATTGATGCCGGGGAAAGTAGTCCTGGTGATTTACATTTTTTCGGAAAAGGTGGAAAAATATCTCATGTAGGTATTTCAAGTGGTGGTTTTAACTTAATTCATTGTCAAGGGTGGGTAAAAGAAGAATCTTTTGATAGCACAGAAAGTGGGAATAAAAAATTAAGAGATATGTACATGCATACCTGTTCAGTTTCTGTAAATTTGAATAAATGAAAACGATTTTTTCAAACAATAACTTGCTCAGTAGTGCTGTTTTAGTGCTAAATGCTAATTATTCGCCAATGACTATTTGTACTGCAAAAAGAGCAATTTCTCTTTATTTTTTAAATAAGATTGATGTATTGTCTAATTATGATGATAAAATTAATAGTCCTTCATTATCACTTAATCTTCCAAGTGTAATAAAAATTAAAACTTATATTAAAAATAATAATATGGCGGTTGAAATCAGCAGGAAAAATATTTTAGCCCGGGATGGTCACAAATGCCAGTATTGTGGCATTCAAAGCAAGGCTTTGACTGTAGATCATGTCATCCCAAAATTCAGGAATGGATTAGATAGCTGGGAGAATCTTGTTGCTGCATGCAAAAATTGTAACCAGACAAAAGGAGAAAAAACTCCAGAGGAAGCAAAAATGCCTCTTCTTAAAAAGCCTAAAAGGCCAAACCGCATTCATTATTTTCAGCGATTAGTCAAAAAAAAGCAAGCAGATTGGAGACCTTATTTATTTATGGAGCCTATGAATTAACATTTTATGAGCATTAATAAAAAAAGAGTATTAAGCGGTATACAGCCATCTGGTAAGTTGCACCTAGGAAATTATTTCGGCATGATGTCTAGAATGATTGATTATCAGGAAGCCAACGAGTTGTTTTGCTTCATTGTTAATTATCATGCATTAACAACTATTCACGATAAGAATGAGCTTAAAGACAATACAATGAATGCTGCATTAGACTTCTTAGCGCTTGGCATGGATCCAGAGAAATCTACTTTTTGGGTACAATCTGATGTCCCGCAGGTAACCGAACTTACTTGGTTGTTATCGAACGTGGCGGGTGTAGGGTTGATGGAGCGGTCAACATCTTATAAAGATAAAATTGAAAAAGGGTTAAAGCCACACATGGGTCTTTTTTCTTACCCCGTTTTAATGGCTGCAGACATATTGCTTTACGGTAGTGATATAGTGCCAGTTGGAAAAGATCAGAAGCAGCATTTAGAGATAACTAGAGATATCGCAATAAAGTTTAATAATACTTACGGAGATATTCTTGTTATTCCTGAAGCTAGTATAAACCAGAATACTAAGTTGGTTCCTGGAATTGATGGTCAAAAAATGAGCAAATCCTATGGTAATACAATTCCTATCTTTGCAGAAGAAAAAACAATTAAAAAAGCAGTAATGTCAATACTAACAGATTCTGCTGGTATTAATGAACCTAAAGATAAAGATACTCCGCTTTTTCAAATTTATTCTATGTTTCTCGATAATGAGGAGAAAAAGTTGTTAAATGATAGGTATGATACGCCAGGCTTGAGGTACGGAGATCTTAAGCACGAATTATTTGAAAAAACGATTGAATATTTTTCGCCATTTCGTGAAAAGAGAACTCAATTATCAAAAAATTTGGATTTTGTTTATAAGACGCTTGAGATTGGAAAGAACAAGGCATCTAAGGTAGCTGATGAATACATAGCCAAAATAAGAACTGCGATGGGTCTCAATTATTAAATGTATAAAGTACAATTAAACAATTTTGAAGGCCCAATTGATTTACTTCTATATTTTATTAGAAGAGATGAATTAAATATTTACGACATACCTATTTCAAAAATTACAAAAGAGTTTATTAATACTATTGAAGAATGGAAGAAAGTACACCTTCATATTGCTGGAGATTTTATTGTAATGGCATCTTCATTAATGCGAATAAAAGCAAAGTTGCTATTGCCCCGACCAGAACTTGATGATGATGGTGAAATAATGGATCCTAGAACTGAACTAATTCAGCAGCTAATTGAATATAAACGTTTTAAAGAGGCAGCTAATTTATTAAAAAACTTATCTAAAAAAAGAGAACTAAACTTTTCTAGGCAGTTAGATACCATTATTAGCGAAGAGCATTTAAAAGGTGAAGAAAATATAATTATAAATATTTCTCTTTTTGATTTGGCTAAAGTTTTTAAAAATGCAATCGACAATATGCCTGTGGTAACTCAATTCGAGCTCAGCAGAGAGCTTGTAAAACTTGAAGATCAAAAAAGTTTTCTTTTTAAACATTTTGATGGCCAAGGAAGACTTAGATTTTCTACAATTTTAACCAAATTGAATACTCGAATGAAAGTTGTTGTGACTTTTCTAGCTATTTTAGATTTAGTAAGAGAAGGCGCGTGTAGTATTGTTCAAGATGAAATCTTTGGAGAATTAGAGCTCCAAAAAATAGTTATTACTTAGCTTGTCATGACAGATAAAGAATTAGATCAAATTATCGAATCATTATTGTTTGCAAGTTCAGAGCCATTAAGTCAAGTTATTTTAAATAAAGTATTTGATAGTTCACCACCATCGCTTAAAGAATCAATTGAAAGACTTAATGAGTTTTATTCTTCGCATGATAGGCCTTACAAAATTAAAGCTATCGCTGGTGGGTTTCAACTTGTGACAAATTCTGAATTTGATGCTTGGATTAGTAGACTGTTGGGAAAATCAAATAAATTAATACTTTCTGCTGCGGCATTAGACACGCTAGCTATTATTGCATATAAACAGCCAATAGGTAAATATGATGTTGAAGCTATTCGTGGTGTCGACTCTTCAGGAGTTCTAAAAACTTTGCTATCAAGAAATTTAATAATGATTAAAGGTCGTGGAGCAGGACCTGGAAGGCCTCTTCTTTACTCTACGACTAAACTATTCTTAGAGAAGTTTGGTATTAACCGTCTAACAGATATGCCGAAGTTAAAAGAAGTTGAAGAACTTATAGAATCTGACCCTAGTCTTGGAGAGCAAATTGCCGTCTTTGATAACGGTAATCAAAATAATTTAAGCAGTGAAGAAGAGTAAAAATGAGATTAAATAAGTTTTTAGCAAAATCAGGAATCGCATCGCGTAGAAAATCTGATGAACTTATAAAAATGGCAATGGCTACCGTAAATAATGAAATTATTTTTGATCCGGCATATCAAGTAAAAAGTCAGGATGAAGTTAGATATGATGGCAAGCTTTTAAAAATTGATGATGAAAAAATCGTTATTATTTTTAATAAACCAAAAAATGTAATAACAACAGTTTCTGATCCTTTCGCAAGGAAAACAGTTATGAATTATATAAAGTCAAATAAACGTTTAGCTCCGGTTGGGAGATTAGATAAAGATACTACTGGCCTCTTGCTGTTAACGAATGACGGCGATTTGCATCAGTATTTAACTCACCCTAAAAATCAAATTCCTAGACAATATGATGTAATAATAGAAAAAGTGATTGACGCTCGTAAATTAAATCGAATTACTAGAGGATTAAGCATTGGCGACGGAGAAATTGGAAGAGCTAAAGTTATTAGTCAAAAACTCATAAAAGGAAGATGTGAAGCTAGGTTGGAGCTTAAACAGGGAAAAAAAAGAGAAGTTCGACGAATTTTCCGTTCTGTTAAGATAAAATTATTTTCTTTAAATAGGATCAGTTTTGGTAGTGTACATATCGGTGACCTAAAATTAGGACAATCCCGATTGTTAAATGAAAAAGAAATTAATCGTTTAAAAAAAACAGTTTAAAAGAGTGTTATTATTTCATATTTTGCCAATGACCAAATTTTCTAGTAAATTTGCCGGCTTATTGAGAGTTAAAATAAAATGATAGTTGCTATTGATGGACCCGCTGCTTCTGGTAAAAGTACAGCAGCAATTGGCGTAGCCAAAGCCCTGAATATCACTCATCTTGACACAGGATCTATGTACAGAGCTGTTACTTATGGATTAATTAGTAATCAGATAAGTTTTAAAGATACCAAATCAATTACGAATTTTTTGGAATCTTTAAATTTAAGATTTTCTATTTCAAAAAAAGGAACAGATTTAATACTTAATAATAATAATGTTACTTCTCTTATTCGTACTAATATTATTAGTGAAAACGTTAGTGAAGTTAGCGCGATAAAAATTATTAGGGAATTTATGGTGAAAATCCAAAGACAGATGGCAAGTGATACAGATTGCATTCTTGAAGGTAGAGATATTGGTACAGTCGTTTTTCCAGACGCAGATTTTAAATTCTTTATGACTGCAGATGAAAAATCAAGAGCTGAGCGGAGGCTAATTGAATTAGTCCGTTCTGGGGATAGAAGTGCAACTGAGTTGGATAATGTTTTAGATGATTTGAGAGTTCGAGATTATAAAGATTCGACAAGAAATCACTCGCCTTTAATAAAAGCAAAAGATGCTTTAGTTATAGATACAACATATTTAACTATCAATGAGGTGATAGATAAAATCGTAAATACAGTTAAACAAAAAAGGACATTATATTAATGTTAAATGAAATGATAAGTGATAATTCAGTTGAAGAGGTTGATAATTCAAAAATAATTGAAGATGAAACCAGCGTAGATAAAACGCCTTCTGTTGATGAGAAAGAATTAAAAAATTATTTAAGTAGTTCATTATTTGAAGATGTAAAAATAATCGCATCTGATGAACTTGAAGGCCAGGTAGAGAGTGCAGTTGAAGAAGTCGAGCTTAGTGAAGCTTATGCTAGCACTCTAAAAGATATATCAGAACATCAGTTAATCAATGGCCGCGTAGTTGGTATGAATGATAGAGATGTTCTTATTGATATTGGCTTTAAGTCTGAAGGTATCATAGATAGAAGTGAATTTAGTGAAGATAGTTTACCAGCTATCGGAGATCAAGTAGAGGTTTATCTAGAGTACCTTGAAGATTCAAGTGGCAACACAATTCTTTCTAAAGAAAAAGCAGATTTTATGCTTAAATGGCAAAGTTTAATCAAAGCTTATGAAGAGGAAGCAGTTATTACTGGAAAAATAATCAGAAGAATCAAAGGTGGTATGATTGTTGATTTAGGTGCAGTTCAAGCATTCTTGCCAGGTTCACAATTAGATGTTAGACCTATAACAGATTTTGATGTATACGTTGATAAAGAAATAGACTTAAGAATCGTAAAACTTAATGAAGCTAGAAAAAATATCGTTGTATCTCACAAAATGATACTTGAGGAAAGCTTAGTTGAACAAAGGGCTGCCTTATTTGAAGAAATTGAAATTGGCTCTATTATGGAAGGTAGAGTTAAAAACATTACAGATTTTGGAGTTTTTGTAGATTTAGGTGGTATTGACGGGTTGCTTCACATCACAGATTTATCTTGGGGTAGAGTAAATCATCCCTCAGAAATGATAAATCTTAATGATGATATAACTGTAAAAGTTATTGAATATGATGCTGAAAGAAAACGTGTTTCACTTGGATTAAAACAATTAACTCCTCATCCCTGGGAAGAAGTTGACATTAAATACCCTATCGGTGCGACTGTTAAAGGTACAATTGTAAGTTTAACGAATTATGGAGCTTTTATTGAAATTGAACCTGGTGTTGAAGGGTTAATCCATGTTTCTGAAATTTCGTGGACCAGGCATATAAAAAATCCATCAGAAGAATATTCCATGGGGGATAAAGTTGAGGCAAAGGTAATATCAATTGATTCTAATGAAAGAAAAATCAGCCTTGGTGTCAAGCAGCTGACTCCTGATCCATGGGATGAAATAGAAAAAGAGTTTGAAGTTGGCACCAAATATTCAGGTAAAGTTCAAAACTTGACACAATTTGGTGCGTTCATTGAGCTAAAAGAAGGCATTGATGGCCTAGTTCATGTTTCTGATTTATCTTGGACTAAGGTGGTGAGGCATGCAAAGAATGTATTGGAAAAAGGTCAGGAAGTCGAAGTAATCATTTTAGAGGTTTCAAGAGAAAATCGAAAAATTTCACTTGGCATGAAGCAACTTGAGGATGACCCTTGGCAAAGCATAGTAGAATATTTTGAATCTGGAAAAGAGGTCAGTGGTGAAATCATAAGAATTTTAGATAAAGGGATAATTATACAGCTTGATATGGATGTTGAAGGAATAATTCCATTTGGAAAAATGTCTAAAAAAGATCGCAGGTCTCTTGCTAGTCAATATGAAGTCGGCGCTAATTTATCTGGCATAGTGATGAAAGTATCTCCTGATGACAAAAAAATAATTTTGTTTAAAGAAGAACTTGCTGGTGGCGGTAGTACTCAAACTGCCACGGATGAAGTTAAGGACTATTTAAAGAATCAAAAAATAGAGACTGGTGGGAAAATAGATATACCTCAAGAACTTTTAGACAATGCTCTTGAAGCTGAAAAAGAAGATAAACCGACTGAATCAGAATGAAACTCTGATCTTAAAATGAATCTTATTAAAGATTTTTTGAATCAATGAACAAAAATCATTCAATAAGCTCATTTCTTCAAAATTTCTTTTTTCCAGTAGGAGCTTTTAGTTTAGCTACCTTGTTATGGTTATTTGTAATTAGTGGTAATCAATACTCTATGGTGCTTGATATTCCAATTGAAGCAAGGAATCTTAATTCCCAAAAAACCTATTTAGAAGAAGTGCCTGATTATGCATCCGTAATGATTAAGGGAAAAGGAAGAGACCTTTTTAAAAGTTACATTTTGCAAAACTTCGCTAATTTTAAGCTAGTGCTTGATCTTGACGGGATTTCTCAGCAATATGAGTTTATTTTAAATGAATACTTTGATAAAAACCCAAGAAAGGTTGTCCTTCCATCGTCTTATAATGTTAGTTTTGTAGAAGTCATATATCCCAATCGAATTAAAATCAGTTTAGATGAAATAGTGGAAAAAAAAGTTCCAGTGATTTCAAATATTGAAAAAATAACAAAAGATGGTCATGTCCAAGTTGGGAAAATTGTTTTTAATCCAGACAGTATTACTTTAACGGGTCCAAAAATAGAGTTGGAGAAGATTTTTGACGTTAAAACTATCATTGATACTTTAGAAAATTTGTCAAAATTCACGAGTTCAAAAATCGGGTTAATAATAGATAATCGATTGATTAAATACTCAGAAAAAAAGGTTCAATTTTCACTAAATATTCAACAAATTAGTGAACGAATTGTCGTAGAAATACCAGTTAAGGTTATTAATAAAGTTACAGGTTTG
>CALKMQ010000111.1 GCA_938092125.1 uncultured bacterium | reverse complement strand
ACAATTGTAGTTGTTAGCTTATTTTTCGGGCTCTTTTCTTTGGAATTGGGAAAATTGATACCCGATCTAGGAAAAGTAATTACTAGTTTTGGATGGACTATAATTTTAGTTTCACTAATTGGCATTTCTTTATCTTTCACTCGGTTGTCGGAATTGAATAATGCAGGGGCATCCCATGTCGGAAATTTATTTTTATACATACTATTAGGTACAATTGGAGCAAAAGCAAACATTACACAAATTGCAGATCTTCCTTATTACATTGCCGTAGGTGTATTTTGGATATTCATTCATGCAATAATCTTATTTTTTGGTGGTCGTTTATTAAGAGCTCCAATGTTTTTGATTGCAACAAGTAGTCAAGCAAATATTGGTGGTGTTGTAAGCGCACCAATTATTGCAACTGTTTATAAAAAGTCTCTTGCCCCAGTAGGTTTATTAATGGGTGTAATTGGTAACATAATTGGTATTTATGCAGGTTTATTTACAGCTTGGCTACTTTCCTTAGTTGGAGGAATATATTATTAAAATAAAAATTTTGATAATTTTTCATTTTTCATTTTTTTTATTAAAATGTTCTAGTGTCGATACAGCTGACGCAATTTACTTCAATGGTAATATCTATACTGGTAGCAAAGAGGACACAAGGAAAAACTATATATCAACAAAAAATAATCTTATCCTAGAATTAGGCATTGATAATTACAATCACTTGATAGGAAGTAGTACTAAACTTATTGATTTGAAGAATAATTTTTTACTCCCCGGTTTTATTGATAATCATACTCATTTCATTTATGGGGGAACAACCTTAAATAACATAAGTCTTCAAAACTCGGTCACAAAAAATGATTTTATAGATTCTTTCAAACAATACATTTCAAATATTAATAACGGTCAATGGATACAAGGTGGTAATTGGGACCATGAAAACTGGGGTGGTGTAATACCTAACAAGTCTTGGATAGATAGTCTTACAAATAATTTCCCAGTTCTTGTAAGTAGGGTAGATGGCCACATGGCCCTTGCGAACTCAAAAGCATTAGAAAAAGCAAATATAAATGAAAATACACCCAATCCCGTTGGGGGAGAAATTGTAAAAGATATAAATACTGGAATTCCGACCGGTATCCTTAAAGATACAGCAATTGATATAGTTCGAAAACTAATCCCAAAGCAGTCACATTCTGAACAAGACAGTATTTTAAAAACTTCTATGAATTACGCATCATCTCAAGGAATTACTCAAATTCATGATATGGCTACCTGGGATGACTTGCAAACGTTTAGAAGAAACAAAGATAAATTAACTTTAAGAATAAAAGCTTATACTTGGTATGAGGATTGGGAAAAGTTAATTGGCTTGATTGATGCACATGGAATAGGAGATGATATACTGAGATGGGATGGCATAAAGGCAATGATAGACGGTTCTCTTGGTTCTAGAACCGCATGGATGCACAATCATTATCTTGATGATAAAAGCACAAATGGTATCATGCGCATAAATGACACCAATAGCTTTAAGGATATGATGAAAATTTTAGATGAAAAAGGCATTCAGTTAGCTATCCATGCAATAGGAGACAAAGCAAATGATTGGATTATAAATCAATCTATGTATTTGAATAAAATCAATGGCCTAATTGATAGAAGAATACGTATTGAACACGCTCAACATTTAACTAATGATGCAATAAAAAAAATTATAAACAACAACATAATTCCTTCTATGCAGCCTTATGGTTGTATTGATGATACTAGATGGATGCATAAACGAATTAGCAGTGATTTGATGTCAAGAACTTATATTTTTAAAACATTTATAGATAATAATGTGAACTTGACTTTTGGATCTGATTGGGATGTGACGCCACTAAACCCATTACTTGGAATTTATGCCGCTGTTACAAGAAAAACTCTTGATGGTAGCAATCCAGAAGGATGGAATCCAGAGCAAAAATTAACTGTTGAGGAAGCAGTAGCTTGTTACACAAATAATAATTCGTACGCAGTATTTAGTGAAGACAAATTAGGAGTTTTACAAAAAGACATGTTTGCCGATTTTGTTGTGTTATCAAAAGACATAACGTCTATTAAAGTGGACGATATATTAAAAACAACAGTTCTTAAAACTATTTATAATGGAAAAGAGGTTTATAAATCTTTTAAATAGACTGCTTAAATAAATTTTATGTTTATAAATAAAGATCTTCAGCCTCATTTAATTTTTTTAGTCGTATTACTAACTCTTAGTTGGAGTTTTGCCACCTGGCTAACTATTCAAAACAAAAAGCGATATTCCGAACTGTTGCCACAAATTATATGGCTTTCAAAACATGGTTTATTGATAGGTACTTTTATAATGATAAGTAATCTATGGTTTTTATCATTGTTTTATGAAGATTTAAAGTCGTCTATGACAATAATTTTTGGCTTGATTATTATTGGTCTAGGAAGTTATTTGGCTAAATATTTTGAATGGTTAGTGTTTGTCCAAGATGTGAAAGAAGGATTTTGGAGATCTAAATTAAATGTCTATTTTAAAAATAACTACGGAAATGGGCTCGGGCCACGTAGCACACAAAAGGTTTTGCAGAGCATGATTCCAAACTGGTGGGTTCAAATACTACCAAGTCACCATCAACTTGAAATAAAAGAGACAATGAAAAATATTACCGATAGGTCGAACGATTATGCATTAAAGAGAGAAAAAATGAATTGACTATTTTTGGAGTTTATATATTTTGCCTTCTTTCATTACGAAAACAACTTTTTGAAGGGCAGTTATATCTTTAATTGGGTTTCCTTCAACAGCTATTAAATCTGCTAATTTTCCAGATTCTACAGATCCTAACTCATCACTAATACCTAACATTTCTGATGGGATAATAGTTGCTGATCTAATCGCCTCCATTTCAGACATACCGCCTCTTACCATATATAAAAACTCTTGTGCATTATTACCATGATACGAAACTCCAGAATCTGTTCCGAAAGCAATCTTAATACCGAATTTATAAGCAGTAGTAAAAGTATTTAATAATCTAGGTCCTATCTCTAAAGCTTTCGGTACAATAACAGGAGGATAATAACCACTTAATTTTGCTTTTTCAGCCACA
Organism: uncultured bacterium; assembly: GCA_938092125.1. GTDB lineage: Bacteria > Fidelibacterota > Marinisomatia > Marinisomatales > UBA1611 > TMED80. Next base: position 1,078 of record CALKMQ010000111.1, on the reverse strand, counting down.
AACATACCTGCAGATATCGTCGGCACATAATACGTTCCATACTTTTTCATCAAAGCCAAAACTTCGCCGTCCATTATAGTACCATGTTCTATTGAATGAACCCCCGCTCTAATAGCTCTTTTCATACCTTCAGGTCCATGTGCGTGAGCAGCGACATGCATATCGTAATCTTGAGCAGTTTCCACTATAGCCTTAATCTCTAGTTCTGTAAACTGTGGGTTTTTACTATTTTTAGCTACACTTAAAACACCACCAGTTGCAGTTATTTTTATTAAATCAGCGCCATTTTTATATCTTTGGCGGACTGCTTTTCTTGCATCACTGGGGCCATTAATAACACCATCTTTAGGTCCTAAATCTCCTGAAAAACTCATATTTAATCCGCTTGAAGGGTCTGCATGACCTCCAGTTGTCGCTATTGATTTACCAGCGCTGAAAATTCTTGGACCATTCACATAGCCAGCATTTATGGCATCACGCAAGCTATTACTAATAACTCCTCCAAGCTCTCTAACAGTGGTAAAACCAGCCATAAGTGTTTTTTCTGCATACGGTATGGATCTATATGCATATTCATCAAGATCCATATAAAATTTTTCCATATAACTTTTTGGACTACTTTGACCCGATAGATGGGTATGCATATCCATTAATCCAGGTAATACAGTAAACTCTTTTAATGATATTAAGCTATCGTTAGGTCCAGGTTGTACGTGTCCTCTTAATATAGATTGTATCGTGCTGCCATTAATAACAATGGTCACCATCTCTATTGGAATCTCTGTAATACCATCAATGAGCCTACCAGCTTGAATATATGTCTTTTGACAAATAACAAAACCAGTAAAAAGAACTACTAGGATAGTATTTTTAATTTTACTCATACCTAGAAAGTATAAATACAATTTTATTAAAAATAATATTATTTAATTTAAACTATGGATTTAGACTTTCAAATGCCACTCATTTTAGATGGCGCAATGGGTACTGCCTTGATGATGAGAGGAATTAAAGCCCCATTGCCATTATGGTCTGCCGCTGCCAATTATGAAAATTTTAATGAAGTAGTATCTATTCA
>CALKMQ010000110.1 GCA_938092125.1 uncultured bacterium | reverse complement strand
TAGAAAAACTGAAGAGCCAGACAAACCAACAGATTTTAAAATGGAAGAAGTTTTTAGACAGTATTTTTCAAAATTAAATGTTCCTGTATTATATGATTTCCCATCAGGTCATGGATCAAAAAATATATCTATTCCTTTTGGGGCTAAAGTGGACATTAATACTGACAATCAGTTGTTCAAATTATTAGAAATGCCTGTTTTAATTGGCAATTAAACTCTCAAGTCTTTTTTTCGAAAATATTCTAGTTAATGATTTCTTCATTGTGATTTCTTATGAGTCAGGTGCTGTTTTCATCTTTGCAAAGCAAATGAATACTTAATATTTGAATTAATTTTTTTGAGTTTTTTAAGATTATTAACTAATGTTAATAAATTGCCTAATCAATGATTATAGTTTTGACTAATGGCGTTTTATTCTAGTAATGCTCACAAATTCAACAAGCCAGGAATTAAATCAAATGACAAAATTGGTAAAAAATATGCTATTATTACCGGATGTCTAATCATCGAAATAGAGGAAGCTTTCAGAAAGTTCTTAACTTAAGTGAAGATATATAAAAAGATTTGGCTTTAAGGACTTTTTTAATTTAGAATTGAGCGTTATGAACGTTTAATATAGAACAAAAAGGAAAAAAGTAATGAAAAATACGTTATCATATATTTTTATTTTTATTTCATATGCGCTGTCAAGTAGTGTTGATGTAAGAATCATAAATACAATTCCAGAATCTGGATACAATGTTTTGATAGATGGGGAGTTAGTGTTAGAAGAGCTCAAGTCATCTGAATCAAAATCAAAACCAATTTCTGTCCCCAACGAGTCAATTATATCGATATTTAACGACACTGAGCTGGTGTATGAAGGTAAATTGTTATTTAAAAGCAAAGCGGTTTACGATATATTTATAGGTAAGTCAGTTGATAACAATCATGGTTTTGAAGTTTCACTATTAGCGATTAATATATTACCAAATGTAGATTTATCAGATGATAAGCCAAAATCAGTCTTTTCTGAATTAGATTCATATGTAATTGAAGCTTCTCCAGTTATTTCAAGATCAGGAAAAGATGTACCCAACGATGAGACGAGAGGTATGCTTGAGTTAAATCAAATAGCAAATGTGCAGATTATACATAATTCACCTTATCCCGTGGTTGACATCTACATTGATGAAAGCGAAGCACTTGGTGATATTCCCTACAGAGCTACTACTGAACTTATCGAACTCCCATTGAGCACAGTGGTTGGTATTGCGCCAGCGAACGATACAGTAATCGCAAGTTTTCCATTCACATTAGAAACAGATGCAAATTATGTGGTGACCGCATCAGGAATTATCGGTAATTCTCTGACTCCCTTTAATTTATTTGCATCATCCCTAGAAGTCGCAGCTGTTGATTCTAATCATTTTGCTCTAAAGGTCTTTCACGGTGCTACTGATGCCCCAGCTGTAGACATTTATGCTAATGGGTCCATTTTAGTAGAAAACCTTAGTTATAGTGAATACGCTGGCTATGTTCAGGTCCCGGTGGGCGATTACACAATTGATGTAACATCTAGTGGCTCGAATGTTTCAGTCGCTTCATTTGCCGCTCCATTAACTAATCTAGGCGGTGGGACTGGTATTGTTTTTGCGTCAGGATTTTTGTCTCCAGCTGCAAGCGATTCGACATTTTCACTTATTTTGACCACTCCAAGTGGTTATTCCGTTGAACTACCAAGTACTCCAACAGCTTTATCAACTATTGCAGATAATAGTAGAATTCAGCCAGAGCTATTTGCGCTCAATCAAAATTATCCGAACCCATTTAATCCTATCACATCAATATCATTCGACGTGTTTGAGCTCTCGAATATTTCGTTAAATATTTACGATTTGAATGGTCGATTAGTAAAAAATCTAATGTCTGGTAATCTAAGTCAAGGAACATACAACATTGATTGGAATGGGAAGAATGCAAACGGAACTTCTGTAGCTGGTGGTGTATATTTGTATTCAATTACTTCCAATAAAAGCACAATAGTTAAGAAAATGTCATTAATTAAGTAATCTTTTAACATTTTTAAAGTAGTGCTGAGTAAATCATAATTTGCTCAGCACTACTTCTACTAATTGCCAACAATTTTTTTAACAATAATATATAAATTTCATGATTGCTTTGAAGTCTTTTTATAATACTTTCAGTAGTAATAATGATACTGTTTATGAGCAAAGACCACCAATGAAATATTTTTTACTTGGAGTACTATCTCCAATAACTCTTAACCTTATACATCTTCTGGTTGGAGTTTATATTACTAAATCTAGAGGTAATATGTATGGTGTAGGGTTTTCAGCTATCGGTTTCGTTTCAAAAACATTAGGTATGGTTTTTCTAACATGGTATGGTGTCTCTTTTGTTAAGTTAGATTTTAGAATCTTTGTCCCTTTATTAGCCTTTTTTTGGTTTATAACCCACATTCTTGAAGCGTTTATTATAAATGATTACATGAATAAGAACATTAGCAAAAAATAGGCTAATAGTTATTATTTATTACAAAACATTACTGCTCAGTTTAGATTATGAATCTTAATGAAAAATATTATGAAAGTATAATTGACCATCATGGTTCTAAACTATTATTAGAAAAGTTTGTCAACGAAAAGCTTCCTAGTTACAAGAGCAAAAGAAACTTTGATTTTGGAACCTACGAACAAAATTGTGTTAGCGGTCTTTCTCCTTCAATATGCAGAAGAATACTGATTGAAAAAGATATCATTAAGAGAATTTCAAATCAGTTTTCTTATGGACATGTTGAAAAATTCATTGACGAAATATGCTGGCGTACTTATTGGAAAGGTTGGCTAGAACATAGACCGCAAGTATGGTATGATTATTTGGAAGATCTAAAACAATTATATCCATTTAAATTGGATAATCTAGATTACAAAAATGCCGTTACTGGAAGTACTGGACTTGAATGTTTTGATACGTGGGTAAATGAATTGTTAAAATTTGGATATTTGCATAATCATACAAGAATGTGGTTTGCTAGTTTATGGATTTTTCATTTGAAACTTCCATGGCAACTTGGGGCAGAGTTTTTTTATCAAAATTTGATAGATGCAGATTCTGCTTCCAATACACTTTCGTGGAGATGGGTTGCCGGCTTACAAACAAAAGGCAAAAAATATATAGCCACTGTAGATAATATAAATCGTTTTACAAATAACCGCTTTTCATTTCCTAATAAACTAATATTATCCGATGAAGAAGTCGCTGGCTATAAATATTATGAACCCGCATACGTTTTAACAAAAAGCAATCCAAGTAAATCAAAAAATAAGGGGTATCTGATTATTGAAGAGGATCTTTCATTTGTAAATGTAGACAAAAATTGTCCTATTATTATTCAGTCTCACTCTTACAATAAATTTGGACAGAGCCAACATGTGGAGTCTTTTTCTAATAAAACTCTTAAAAATGCTATACAATATTGTAAAAATGAGATTAGTCATAATGTGTCCACGTTTAAATGGGAAAATGCGGAATTAATAGAAAAATGGGTAAAAACACACAACCTTGATGAGCTTGAAATCATCGCTCCTACAATTGGCAAATATGAAAAAATTATTCCAAAATTAGCAGATCGATTTAATTTGAATATATCTTATTATTATCATGACTGGGACACTTCCTTTTGGAAATATTCTGATAAAGGTTTTTTTAAAATGAAGAAACAAATAAAAAAAATAATTTCTCAGTTTTGGGAAACGCCTCTTTTTCAAAACTTTTAATATGAAATTTCTTTTTATTCCCGTCGCTTCTGGCGTAATTGTAAAAAATAATAAAATCCTTATTGGTTTAAGGGCAGAGGGTGATTCTGGAGCGGGTATGTGGGAATTTCCAGGAGGGAAAGTAGAATTAAATGAATCGAGCGAGAGTGCTGTAAAAAGAGAACTGAGGGAAGAACTTAATATTGAGGCTACTGTTAATCAGAAAATAATGAAATACTTACACAAATTTAAAAATACATGCTATGAAATTTCATTTTTTGAAATAAATAAATTTGCCGGATCAATAAAAAAAAATGTTCATGATGATCTTAGATGGGTAGAACTAGCATCATTGAAAAAATATCGATTTATATCAGGTGATTTATTATTCATTGATAGAATATTAGCAAATCCAACGTTACTAGATGGTTTAACAATTAATTAGGAACTGAAAATGAGGTATAGACAAGTCGTATCTATAAGAGATGTATCATTAAAAAAAGCAAATGAAACATTTAACGATATCAAATTTCTAAAATATCTTATCGCTTTACAACCTGTAAAAGTGATAAGGTGGGATGGTACCTATGATGGTGCTGTTGCTCATATGAAATTTTGGTTTTTTGGATGGAAAGATTTCATAGTATCTCATGGAAATAACAAACATGATAAAACTTCATTTTCCTTTAAAGATATTGGCACCAATCTGCCTTTTGGCCTTACACTTTGGGAGCATGTTCACAAAGTTGTAGAAATTGGCGGTGATATAAAAATAATAGATGAAATCTACTTTCTTGGAAAAAGCAAGATAGTAATGTTTTTTGTTACGCCAATATTAATTTTGCCTATTTTTCTTCGTAAAGTTTTGTACAAGACGTATAGCTGGAATTAAATCTGAACTTTTTTATTTCAATAGTATTTATGAAAAATCTATTTAAAACTTGTAAAATTTGTAAAAGGCCGTTCAATTGGAGAAAAAAATGGAAATTGAATTGGGAAGATGTAAAGTATTGTTCAAAAAAGTGTTATGGTTCAAGAAATAAATCAAGCGTTTTAAGCGATTTGCCGTTATAACATTTGATATGTTGAGGTATTTTAGAGTATATTATTTGCATGAATCGTAGAAGCTTTATCAAAAAATCTAGCTTTGTAGCATGTGCTTGCGTCGGCGCTTCAGCACTAAGCCTCTTGCAGAGTTGTGAAGATAATACAGCTTATGATCAGAATACTGATAATGATAGTGATAATGACATTCAATTATCAGTAGATATTTCACAAGCCCCACATCGTAATCTAGAAGTTGTTGGTGGAACATCTGTTTTGGGTCCGAATGAAATAGATTCTAAAGGTTTGTTATTGATTCGGGCATCAGAAGAAAATTTTAAAGTGTTGTCAAGAAGATGTACTCACTCATCCTATTCTGTTAATGGATTTAACAGTCAGGGCCTAGCGCTGTGCAGCTCTGGACATGGAGGCGGTTTTAATGCTAATGGGAATGTAGTTTCTGGGCCACCATCAGCATCGCTTTCCTCTTACAGCTCATCATTTTCAAATAATATACTCACAATCTCCAAATAGAGGACTTATATCATGCTTAACCGTATCAATTATTTTATTCTTTCAGTAATTTTTTTCGAATTGGTTTCATTTTTTGCAGGTTTTGGCACTCATTTTGAACATTACAAATATGCTGTTATGTTAAGTATCGTAGTTCTAAACTGTATAGTATCAAGTAGAAACAGAAATTTAGAGATGGTTAAACAATTTCAAAATTCAAACAAAAGGAGTTAACGTATGAAAACTAAATTTATTTTTTCAATCGCGTTAGTTAGTATTTTTGCATTTAATCAACTAAGTGCTGGTTGTGGTTCCTGTGCCGCTGATAAAAAGAAGACATCCAAGGCATTTATAGAGATGATTCCTTCGAATGGTAAAATTAATGGTAAAGCATTCGCCTCATGCGGTATGTGTAATTTTGAAACCGGAGATAGATCTTGCGGAGTATCGCTTAAAATAGGCAAAGATGTTGTCAAAGTAGTAAATGTTGATATTGACGCTCATGTTGATTCGCATGCTAAGGATGGTTTTTGTAATGTTGTTAGAATTGTAGACGTTAAAGGTAAGGTAAAAAACAAAAAACTTTACGCAGACTCTTTTTCAGTTCAATAAATTTACTTTTTTATTTTTTTAACATAATAAATCGTACCAGTTGCTGTCAGTCCTATGCCGAGTAAAGATGGTATTGGTGCAGTAATTAGGGTTAGTATTAAAAAAGAGCTATAAAGTACTAATACGATAATCATGCTTGCAGGATATAGGAATGCTTTATAAGGTCTAGATCTATCTGGGAATTTCTTTCTTAATACATATATCGATCCAAAAGTAAGTATATTAAATATTGTACTTGTAGCGGAGAAAAAATCTATAACCGTCTCATACATATTATTTCCAGTACTTCCAGATTGAAAATAATTTGATAATATTGCACCTGTAAGTAAAACAGTTGCCCATATTCCTTGGCCAATTAAAGCATTATTCGGTGTGGCATAAACAGGGTGAAGTTTTTTAAAGCTATCAAAAAAGAGTCCATCTCTAGCCATGGCGTGCCATGATCTACCTTTGCATAAAATTTGAGTACTAATATTACCGAATGCGTTAATTGCTACTGCTATAGAAATAAGTATCCCTCCCGTAGCGCCCAGGACAACTTCGACTGCTTTTGTTGCAACCCATTTATTCTGTTTTATTGTTTCAACATCTAACTGATATATATATCCTACATTTGCGCCTATGTATAAAATCATAATTCCACTTATACCAAGGAACAATGAAAGGGGTAGAGTTCTCCCTGGATTTTTTACCTCTTCTGCCATGTAGGTTGCACCTTCCCAACCACTAAAAGCGAAAAAAGAATATCGAAGCGCTGCGCCAATGGCTAATATTGTCGACCAACCAAAGTCTTCTGGCCAGAATGAATCTGTGAAGTGAGAAGCATTTCCAGTACTAAATCCAGTTAATGTAATTCCAATTATTGCGCCAACGGCAGCAACCTTAGTTACTCCAAAGACTATTTGAAATTTGCCACTTAATTTTACACCAAATAGATTGATTGTAGTTAATAACCATATTGTAAAAAGGGATAATAAAAACGTCGGAAATATTCCAAAAGCGGTACCTGTTAGAATTTGATAAATAGCATTAATAAATTCTGTAAAAACAAGGGCGACAGCAACAATGGAAGCTGTCTCTGAAACAAAAAACATTGCCCATCCTCTTAAGAATGCTAGATAAGGTCCATAAGCTTCCTTCAAAAAAACATACGGTCCTCCAGATTTTGGAATCATCGCAGTCAGTTCTGCATAAACCACGGCACCAAAAATAGTAATTACGCCACCGAGGACCCATACGAGACCAAACAAAGAAGTACAACCGACAAGAGCCATGATAGGGGCCGGCGTTCTAAAAATACCTGAACCAATAATTCGACTAATGACAATCGAAGTAGACTCTTTAATTCCTAGGTTTTTTTTATATTCAGTCAAGCGATAAAGATAAGTTTACAAATATAAACAGCGGCAATAACGCCTACCGTATCTGCAATTAATCCGGCTATTAAAGCATGTCTTGATTTTCTGATTCCTACAGATCCAAAGTATACAGCCAACACATAGAAAGTTGTTTCAGTAGATCCAAACATTGTAGCACCAATCTTTGTATATATTGAGTCTGTTCCATATTCATTTACCAAATCTGTAAAGAGTCCTAAAGACCCGCTTCCAGAAAGTGGTCTCATCATTGCTAATGGAACATTTTCTGCCGGAAAGCCTATTACATTTAAAATTGGTGAAATGAGGGATATAAATAATTCCATTGCTCCTGAAGCTCTAAACATTCCAACCGCAACAAGAATTGCTACAAGGTAAGGAATAATTCTAAGGGCAATATCGAAACCATCTTTTGCTCCTTCAACGAACGATTCATAAACCTTCACTTTTTTGATAATTAATCCGTAGAATGGAATGCCAACAAGCAAAAAAGGTATGATATACTTAGACAATTGATTTGTAATGAAGATAAGGCTTTCGGTCATTATTTATCTTCCTGTCTTATCTTAAATCTGTCCATCTTAGATAAAAACTTCACAGAAAAAATAGCAGCAATCGTTGACATGCTAGTTGCAAAAATAGTTGTAATAAAAATTTCACTTGAAGACGCGCCCATCAGGCCAACTACCGTTGCCGGTAATATAATTTGAACACTTGAAGTATTAATGGCTAAAAATGTGCACATAGCATCAGTTGCAGTATCTTTTTGTTCGTTCAGCTCTTGGAGCTCTTTCATCGCTTTTAAGCCAAGCGGCGTGGCAGCGTTGCCTAGTCCTAGCATATTAGCTGCCATATTTAAAACGATTGATCCCATTGCGGGGTGATCGACAGGAACATCTGGAAATAGTCTGATTGTTATTGGTTTAATAAT
>CALKMQ010000109.1 GCA_938092125.1 uncultured bacterium | reverse complement strand
AGCTACTTAGATAACAAAAAAAATGGCGAGTGGAGAGCGTGGTATTATAATGGGCAAAGATATTATAAAAGAAATTATAAAGATGGGCAAAAACATGGCGTCTGGATATGGTGGTATGATAATGGGCAAAAAAAATATAATGGGGATTATAATAACGGTAAAAAAGATGGGCAATGGTTCGAATGGTCAAGTGATGGGAATCTAATAGTAAATGGTTCATATAAAGATGGTAAACGTTGGGACGGAAATTTTAAGGGTACAAAATACATCTCTGGTGAAAAACAAAATTTGTAAAAACTTTATCTCATTTTGATTTTTAAAATTATAATATAATGAATTCAAGTCTTCGTTTTGCCGCAATTGATATTGGTAGTAACGCTATTAGACTTTTATTTTCAAGAATAATTGAAAATGAATTAAAACCGCCTTTTTTAATAAAAGAATCATTAATTCGAATGCCTCTTCGATTAGGCAAAGACTCATTTAATGTTGGCGAAATTTCAGAAAAAAATTGCAAAAAGTTCTTAAATACAATGATTGGTTTCAAGAACTTAATGGATGCATATGATCCAATGGACTACAGAGCTTGCGCTACTGCTGCGATGCGAAATGCCAAAAACGGAGTAGATCTAGCTCGAATTGTGGAGTTAAAATCAGGTATAAAAATTGATATAATTAGTGGCGCTGAAGAAGCAGAAATGATTTTATCAAAGAATATTAACCAGTACTTAAAAAAAGAAAAAAGTTATTTGCACATTGATGTAGGAGGTGGCAGTACTGAGCTAACATCTATTGTTAATGGTCAAATCAAAAGTTCTAAATCATTTTCAATTGGATCAGTTAGATTATTAGAGGGCAGGGTTAGAAAGAAATCTTGGAATGATATGAAAGATTGGATAAAAAGTAATACGGACTCGATCACTGGCATTAAGTCAATTGGCAGTGGTGGAAACATTAACAAGATTGCTTCTATGTTAGGAAAGAAAAAAGGAGAAAATGTTCATTATAAGGGTATTAAAATTTTATTAAAAAAAATCGAAGTTAAAGATTACCATCAGCGTATTACTACATTTGGTCTTAGGCCTGACCGCGCTGATGTGATTATTCCTGCCGGGGGAATATATTTAAATTGTATGAAGTGGTCAAAATCCCAAAAAATCGTTGTTCCTCAATCTGGTCTCGCTGATGGAATAATTGAACAATTATACAATAATTACAAATCAGTATATAAAAGTTGATTTTTAGATTTTTCATTGTCTTTCATTAAAAAACATAAACTGAAATTTTTTCCAAAAAAACCAATTATGGTTTGGGATGGTGATTGTGAATTTTGTAGAAAATTTGCGGAACGATTTGAAGCAAGTTCCGATGGTGTTGTAGAATTTATTCCATTTCAGTCTTTGCATAATAAGTATCCAAAAGCTCCAAAATTAGATTATGAAAAATCTGTAGTTTTTTTTACCTCAACTAGTGTAACAAGTGGCGCTGAAGCTATTTTTAACTTTTTTAATGTGATTGGTAAAAAATGGCCAAAAAAACTTTATGAAAATTTTAGACTTGTTTCAAAGGTGTCTGAGTTTTTTTATAGTTGTATAGCAAAAAATAGAAGGCTGTTTGGGTTTTTTAGTCGCATGCTTTTTGGCGATAATTTTATGCCAGATTCTTACAAAATTAGTTCATGGATCTTTGGTAGAATGCTTGGTCTAGTTGGTGTTGCATCATTTCTGTCATTTTGGATCCAGGCTGACTTAATTATTGGTTCAAATGGAATAGTTCCTTTTTTTGAAAATTTAACTCAAATAGAATCATTTATTATTAAATCTGATTTAGACACATCTAAATGGATTGCTAAGCCAACGCTATTATGGCTTCATAACTCAGACTTATGGTTAAATATAGTTTTGATGATAGGCTTTATTTCTTCATTGTCTCTGGCGATTGGTTTGGTCCCGCATGTGTCAATTTTATTATCATGGGTTTCTTACTTGTCAATAGCTTCAGTTTCTGAACCATTTTTGAATTTTCAATGGGATGCTTTGCTATTAGAAGTTTACCTGATTTCAATATTTTTTGTGCCTTGGAGAGTTTTCGATAAAAAAGATAATATTGAACCGCCGCCTACTATTGGAAGGTGGCTATTGTGGTTATTAATTATGAAATTAATGCTTCAATCAGGTATAGTGAAATTCACGTTTTTTGATGTTGATGGTTCAAATGCTTGGAGAGACTTAACAGCATTGGAATATCATTTTTGGACTCAACCTATCCCCTCATGGTTAAGTTATTATTTTGATGCGCTGCCAGCGGTAATCGATAAAATCGCACTTTTTTTTACGTATGTATGCGAACTAATTATTCCGTTTTTCATCTTATTACCAAGGAGGATGCGAAGAATAGCAGCTATTTCATTAATATTATTCCAATTTTTGATTATTCTTTCAGGTAATTATGGTTTTTTTAATTTATTGACAATCACGCTCTGCATTTCTCTTCTTGATGACCAGTATTTAAGAAAATTTAATTTTGTTTCGGTAGTTAATAGTAAACGATATCTTAAAAATTATATGGTATTTAAAAAAGTAAAACGAGGTTTAAGTTTTCTTGTTTTAATATTATTTGTTTATTCTTTTGTTATATTTATAGGAAGAGACTTTAATGGTAATCGATTATCGAGTTCAGACCTGAATGAAAAAGTCTCAGTTCTAGAACAAAAACTATTAGATTTTTCTCAAACTTCTAGATCAATTAATTCTTATGGTCTTTTTAGAGTAATGACTAAAACTAGGCCAGAATTTCAAATTGAATTACAATATGAAGACAGTCTGTGGGTTCCAATTGATTTTGATTATAAGCCTAATAAAATTAAAAAAAAACCCGCTTTTTTTTTCCCTCATATGCCTAGAGTAGATTGGCAAATTTGGTTTGAAGCGCTTTATTATGAAAAGCTTTTATCTGATCCGTTTTTATCATCTTCTTATCAAAATTTTTTATCCACGATGGTTTCAAAAAAATTAAAACTTTCTAATATTTCTATTGATGAATTTTTAAGTGAGAAGGCTAAAAAGATACTTAAAACATTGCCCCCAGCTGAAAGAAACAGTTATTTGAATCGTTTAAGTTCAAGCTTAAATAGTTATTTAGGACACTCTTATTGGTTTGCTATGTTTTTGTCTGATTTAATCAATAAGGAATCGACCGTTTTTCATAATTATAGAATTAAAGATAATCTTGAAATAATTAGAATGAAAGTTAGTTTAAGTCTTTTTACTTTTAATCATGATAGTAAAAATTCAAGTGATTGGTGGATGAAAAGAGATATCGAAAAATCTGCTTTTATAATTGAACTTCGATAGTATTGTAATAAATTCTTCAAATTTTTAACATTTAAATAAGAGTAAATCGAATGAAAAATTTTAACCTTATAATTTTATATTTCTTCTTTTTTTTGGGATTTGTTTTTTCGCAAAACATTGAGACAAAAAAACTTGAAAATAAGAAGAAAAAAAATAAAGCACCCACCGCTATTACCGGTAAAAATATTCAAACTTTCCCTGGTGCTACAATAACTCTGTCAGGGGAAAAATCTGAAGATCCTGATGAAGATTTATTGCAATACATATGGTCTTTTCCACCTTCTTTTATTTTTGAAGAAAACTATAAATATGATAAAACAGATAGATTGGTGATTTATACAAACCTTAAAGACAATTCAATAAAATCTATAGAAACTTATACCAGGTCCTTTTTAGTAGACTTGCCTGACTTTTTACCAATTGGATCAAAACATACTATTAATTTGACTGTAAAGGACCCGGGAGGATTAACCTCTAGCGATTCATTTACAATTAGTACAATAATGCCAGATTCATCCCAGATAGTGGACAAAAATGATGATTATCCGGAAAAAGGAACTAAATCTATTAAAAAAGAAAACAACATTTCGATATCTATTCAATCAATCACCTCTCAAAGTAGTGCTTCAATGAATTCATCAGCAATCAATGGAATGATTTATAATATTTTGAAAAATTTAGGAATGGATAATATTATTGATCCAAGTGCCTACATTGCCGATACGTTGTATACTATTAAAAAAAGTAACCTTACAAAAGCGGCATTGAAGTCTAAATATAATGATGTTTGTGAAACAGATTCGTGTGCCGCTCAAAACGCGATTATGCTCAAAGCTACCCACGTATTGACGTGGACTTTTAGTAAACATAGTTCACTTGTCATGAACTTTTATAAGCCGGATGAATATCTTCAAAAAAATACTCAATATTCATGGTCAGGATTTTCTGTCCCTGTCAACCCTAAAGATGCTAATAAAACAAAGCTTCCAAACGCTATTTCGATAAGTAATAATGATCTTTTCATAACAAGTGGCAATAATAATAATGTTTATAAACTTGGTTTAGATCAAAAATTAGAAGAAGTCATTGCGGGGAAAATCTATAATAAAGAATTATCGAACTTATCGGGCTTGGATATTGGTGCAGATGGAAAAATCTATTTCTCAGATAAAGATAATAATAGAATCATCAGTATGATGGATGGCAAGTATCAAAAAATAGCAGATGAAAATTCATCCCCAAAAATTATTAAGCCAACATCAATAAGATATTTAGGCAATGGTTCTATAGCGGTATTGTGCGAAGGTGATCAATCAATAAGAAAAATATCTTCAAATGGTAGAGTCTCAACAATTTTAGAACCTGGAATCGTTGAGGGCATGACTGATTTAGCTGTAGATAGTGATGGAAAATTTTTTGTTGTAAGTCCTCATCTTGAGCAAGTATTTAAAATTATAAATAGTAAAAAGGTTGAGGTGATAGCTGGCTTTAAAAAAGGGGCTGGACTTAAAGGAAATAAAATACCAGCAAAAGAAGCCCAACTATTTTACCCGGTGTCCATTGATTTTGACGATTCCGGTAAGCTATACATTGCTGAAAAAGGAAGAGGGCTCATTAGGTATATGGACTCTGAAAATCTTTTAATTAAGATTGCTGGTGGAGGAAATATTGCTTCGCCTGATGGTTATGTTAATTCTGCTGACCTTAAACTAACAAATATGTCAAGTGTGAGAGTTGGTAAAGATCAGAGTATTTATGTCTCTCAAATGCTTGATAACTCTTTAATATGTATTGATATTAAAGAAAAATATGAATTTTTAGGGAATGAGAACTTTATGACCCCAATGTATTTAATTCAAGATGATGGTATATCAGCTTTGGAACCTTATTTGCTTTCAATGTTACCCAAGCTCTTAAAAGGATTCGCTCCTAGACAAAAAATATCAGTTAAAGAAAGCTTTAAAAAAATAAATAAAAATGCAGCGACTTACTTTAAAGATAGACCTGTTCTTTTTGCAGTTTTAATGGTTGCGACGACTCAAGCAATTCAATCTATTGCTGAAAATTCAAAGTCATTAGACACACCACCAGATTTTCCATTTTAATTTAAAATTAATAAACAATCGTTTTTAATGAGGAGAGTATCATGAAAAAACTAACTTACATAGCAGCTATATTTTTGATACCGCTGCTAGCTCAAAATAAAAATAATGAAATTAAAATTTCTAATAAAACAGAAATTCTTAAAGTCAAAAACGAAAGCACTTCTGTAGCAGCGGTTCCTAGAAAAGTTTCTTATCAAGGCATATTGACAAAAGATAATGGCCGACCAGCTGACGATAGAATGTACAACGTGAAGTTTCGATTATATAATTTGCTAGAAGGCGGAGAGCCTTTTTGGGAAGAATCTCAAATAATCTTTATAAATGATGGTCTCTTATCAGCTACTGTTGGTGTTTATAATGAAATTAATAAAATTCCCGCTAATGCATTTTTAGAAGTCGAAGTTGGGGGGAGTGTTCTGGAGCCGAGGCAAGAAATGACCTCTGTATTTTATTCTATTATTTCAGATACTTCTTACTTCGCAAAAGGATATACTCGGACAGAGGACTTACCTTCTGTTTCATTATCTGGAGAGTATAGAGATCTAAAAAATATACCAGATACATTAATAGCTGATGTCTTTATAGGAAGCGCTTCTGGGCTGACAGGAATATTAGCTGATTCAATTGGTGTCTTAAGTGGATCTCGACCTATTGTTTTTGAGGGAGATAATAATAATGAATTTCAAGTATCATTAAAAATTCAAGATCCAACATCCGATAATGAAATTATGATTCCTAACACAAGTGGAACAATTATTACTACTGGAAATGATCAGCTAATTGACAAAGTTGGAACAATTAATTCGGGGGTATGGCAGGGTTCTAGAATAGAAGATTCATTTATTAAAAATGATTTAACTATTTCAGATGGTGAAATTAATGCAACTCCAATCGGGAATTCAGTGCCCTCATCTGCAAATTTCACATCATTAACTACAGAAGATGGATTAAAAATTTATAATGGTAATATAGCTTTATCTAATGATGAATTAAATGTTCTAGATAGTGTAGTACATGGGCAAGCCTCTCCTGCAAGAGCACTAGTGGTTGATAGTGAGAAAGATATTTTTGGTCTAAGGAATATTAACGCTGCAGGTACAGTCAATGCAGAATCGTTTGCTGGTATGTTTATGGGTGATGGTTCTGGTATCACTGGTGTTTCAGCAAGCTCAATTAAATCAGATGATTTAACGCCGGGTGATGCTGCTGTTACGATTACTACCTCTACTGGTGGGATAAATTTAACTCCAGCTGTAGGCTCTTCGATTCTATTAGATGGCTCAATAAATGTGGATGCAGGAGTTATTACAGGAGTAACAAACCTAACAGCAGAAAATATTGATTTAACTACATTATCGGCTAATCAAGTAGTTATAGATAGTGGAATTGTTGTAGGAACACTTGATATAGGTGGAACAAGTTTAACAGCAACAGGAGTAGAATTAAATTTTGTTGATGGCGTTACTTCAAACATTCAGACGCAGTTGGATTCAAAGACAGGTATTACGACATCTCAAGCTTCTGCGATTTTAGCAAATACAGCTAAGGTTGGTTATACAGATGATTTAGTAGCGGCAAACTCTGCTGTTGCAGCGAATACAGCAAAGACAGGAATTACAACAGATCAAGCTTCTGCGATCACAGCAAACACAGCCAAGGTTGGTTATACAGATGATTTAGTAGCGGCAAACTCTGCTGTTGCAGCGAATACAGCAAAGACAGGTATTACGACATCTCAAGCTTCGGCAATTACAGCGAATACAGCGAAGACAGGAATTACAA
>CALKMQ010000108.1 GCA_938092125.1 uncultured bacterium | reverse complement strand
TACTAAAATTAAAGTAGATAGATCCAATGTTTATTTATGGAAAAAAGGAAAGAGTAAACCAAAAGTTGATAATATAAACAAAATGGCTTCAATTACTGGTCATGATATAAAATGGCTAAATGAAGACAAAATTGAAGTTATAAACTCAGGAAATAATTCTAGAATGAAAACTCATAAAATAAATGAAAATACCGATATTATTTTGCTTCAAAGTGAAAACATTCATTTACTTAAAGAAAAAATAAAAATGCTTGAAGATGAGCTGCAGATTTTAAAGTTAGAACCTTCAAATAAAAACAATTGGAAAATTAATTTTTCTACTTTTAATATTTATTCTTTCATAAAATTTAAAAATAGAAAAGATTATGATAAGCCTGGTTATGATATTCAGCATTCTACTGAGAGAAAAGTTGAAGGAAATACATCTTGCCTAGGGTACGACACAACACAATTAGAACAAATGACACCACTTGAATTTAATTCTCTATATCATCCTGAAAGTATCAACGATGGTTCAAAAATTATAAGCTTATTATCTGAAAATACTAGTTCCAATTCAACAATTAGTATAGAGGGTGTTTCTATCCTTAAATCTAAAAATCAAAAATGGATTACTTTAAATTGTAAGATGCTCTGGGAAAGAGATTTTAAAAACCCAAATAACTGGATATCTAACGCCTATTACACAGAAATAGAACCAACCAACTAATTACTATTTTATTCTTTAATTAGAAAGGAGTTGTTACTGGAGATGGATGGGGGACCTTGGTAATGGTTATAGGATTAAATATGATTCATACACCTTACTGGAAAGATTATTTTAAAAAATGAAAAAACTCCTTCCATTGTTATCTGTATTATTTTTTACAATTAACTTAAATATCCAAGGTGAAGAGATACCCATAATGTCAAAAAATGATTTAAAAGTTTGTAGTGGTAAATATAATGACGGAAGTAAAGAGTTTACAGGAACATATCTGGATGGTATTAAAGATGGAAAATATCATGAGTGGAGAGTTGGTGTGTGGAAGTTTTGGTATCCAAATGGTAAAATGAAGTTTGAAGGATTATATAAAGATGGAACACTGGTGTCAAAAAAATGTTGGGATAAAAATGGTAAAAGTATTGGTTGTGATTTATTAGAGATGTCAGATTCAGAACGATATAGAACTTTTAAAGAAAAATGAAAAAACATATTTTACCTTTCGGAAGTTTGGTTCTTGTAATTGTTGTAATCGGGTATCTACTTTATCAACATTTTGAAAAAGGAGTTGTCACTGGAGATGGATGGGGGACTTTGGTAATGATTATCGGATTAAATATGATTCATACACCTTACTGGAAAGAATATTTTAAGAAATGAAAAAACTCCTTCCATTATTATCTGTATTATTTTTGATTTATTGGGGTTGTAAAAAGTTTAAAGGAGAGAGTTAGATTAATGTGTTAATTAGTCAGTATGTTTTCATAGTGTTTGACTAATATAGTAGATAATTTTTTTTCCGAGAATTTAGAGTTTGAGTAATTACGAAGATTATGCGGTATAAACTCATCATACCTATTATGAATATTAATCATAGATTTATACATATCTTCTACATCATTTTGTTTGGTTACCATTCCTACTTCTTCATTCATAATATCGTCTGAACCACCACAATTAGTTACAATTACAGGTACGCCCATTGAGATGGATTCAATTAACACAACTCCAAAAGTCTCGTATTTAGTTCCCAAAACAAATACATTAGATTTATTAAGTTCATGAACAATTTGGTCTCGTGTTTTTCTGCCAAGGAAAGAGACGTTTTTTACTTCTAATTTTTCTTTTAGAGTTTTGAGTGTTCTTTCTTCTAAACCAACACCAATTATTTTCAATTCTGATTTCGGATGTTCTTCATTGAATTTTTTAAATGACTTTAAAATTAAAGGAACATTTTTATGTTTATATAAACTTGAAATTGAAATAAAAACAAAAGGGTCTTTTACTTTTTTTTTAATATTGGTTGATAAAAATTTTTGAGATACTATATTATTATGAGGAATCCAGTCGGGTGAGTCTGGGATTGTTTTTTTAAGTATTTTACAATAGTCACTTGAGACTGATAAACATAAAGAAGACTTATTACAAATCTCAGATATTTTGGTGTAATATTTTTTATGAAGTCCTCGGAAGAATAAACTGTTATGTTCAGTAATTACAAATGGTATTTTATATTTATCTGATATTTTTTCTGTTAACCATCCTCCCATCATTACTGAATGACAATGTATAATATTTGGTTTACCAAATTCTTTTATATACCTTCTAAAAAGGATTAAACCAAGTAATTTGAAAAACAGGATTTGTAAAAATTTCATTTTAGGGAACCAATTATTCCACAACATTCTATATGTTCTTAATCCTTCATCATTTTCATAATATATCTTTGGAAAAACTCTAATTTTTTTTAAACCTCTTAAGTCTTTTAAATCAGGAAATATAATACCAACATCACATCCTTGTTTTAATGCACCTAGAGATTGTTCTCTAAAAAAACTTCCCTCAAAGTCATCTTTGTTATCTGGATACCAAGAAGGAATAACTAAAATGTGTATTTTTTTATTCATTCTCGTAATTAAGATAATATTTTGAATTATTATTTATTGAAATAACCATTGAGATATGTGACTTAAAGTTTTTTAAGGTTTCTAAAGTAACCTTTACTAATTTGTTTTTTCGTCCTAGAATATCTAGATAATTCTTAATACGATTATTGAATATTTTGTTGTTTACTAGAAATGTTTGGTAGTCGTTTTCACACAAAAATTCCAGTAGTTCATTTTTGTTTGGATTATCATAATTCAACTCAAATGCAATTACCGGTTTATCTTTATTTAGTATTTTTTTTAATGATTTTAAAACTGGGTATTCGTTCCCCTCTACGTCAATTTTAATAAAACCAACATCTGTTATTAAAAAATCATCTATTGGCTTTAAGAGCACTTTTTCTTTTCTAACGTTTTGCCCTTCAATTATACTACTTCTACCCATTCCATTATTGTTATTAGGAATGTAAAATGTAATTTCTTTCTCCTCAATATCAATACCATAATTAAATGTTTTAATGTGACTAAATGTTTCAGTATTTAGTTTTAATATTTTATAAGTTGTTCTTTGTGGTTCAAAACTATATATCCTCTTGAAATTATTTCTAAAAAAAATTGTGTGATTCCCAACATTAGAACCTATATCTATAAAAGAACTATTTATAATTTCATTTGAAAAAGAGTTTTTAATTAAATTTAAATCTTCCTTTTCATAAAAATTGTCGAAAAGGATATGTTTTCCAATATGGTCGTTGTAGCATATAATTTGTACTTCATCATCATCACGTAAATAGTTTAAATACAATATCTTAAGAATTTTTTTGATCATGTGCATTTATATAAATTAGATTAGAAAATATGTAAGTCAATAAAAATAAAGACATAATTAGGCTGTAGTTTTCTATAAAAGAAATAAAATCATTTTTATTAAAGTATATGATTGACAAACTTATTATTGAATATGTTAAAGAATACAAAAAAGAAGTTTTTTCTTTATTTTTTATTGTTAGTACATATGAAAAAGGATGGGATAAGAATGTCAAAAGAACCCATGGTAATAAACTCATCACTAACTTTTTAGATTCAAAATAACTTTCATCAATAAAGTAATCAAAGATTGAGTTTAAACTCAATATCAAAATTAAACTCATAGCTATTGAGATTAAAAGTAAACCTATAAAATATTTATTTGTAGTTGTCCTTATTAAAGAAGTGTTGTTACTTATAGTTTCAAAAAAAACTTTTCCTAAACTTAAACTTATCAAACTAAATGGTACAGAAAGAATCTTTGTTGAAAATACGTAAAGTCCTGTTTTTTCTAGACCAAAATAGTGACTTATCAATAAAAGGAAAACAAAGCCTCTTAAAGAGTCTACAAGTACATTTGAAACATTAAATGAAATTAAATTTTTATTCTTCTGAAAAACATTATTCAGGATTCTTCTAGTTATTTGTGTTTTATTTTTAATGAATTTTTTGTTAAAGTGTAAATAAGAAAGAATAGAGCTTAAAAGTAACGAGAAATACAAACCATAATTTATGAATCCCAAAAACCCAAGAGTAATTTCTAATATAGATTTAGATGAAGTTTTTAAAATATTATTTACTGTTAGAGTTTTATAATTTTTGGTTTTGTTAAACCATGAACCCATTAATAATGAATATCCCAAGAAGTATATTATTGGAAAGCAGAAAAGATATGTTACCTTGATTATTCCAAGTAGAACTAATCCAAGACTTATTAACATTACAAAAAAAGTAAATACTCTTAATACAAATTTTGAACTTTGAATTAATTCTGATGAATTTTCAATTGGCGCTCTAATTAAACCGATATCTAATCTTAATAGAGAAATAGATGAAAGAGTGGTAATTAGTCCAAAAAATACTGAAAAAAGACCATAAACATCTGGGCTATAAAATTTTGTTATTAATGGAATAGAAACAAAAGATATACCATAACTAAGTATAGTTCCCAAAAAAACGATTAAACTGTTTTTCACAAAGTTTTTTTTGATAAAGTTTTGTAATTCCATTAATACAATTTACAGAAAAACACTATTAGTTAGAGTTTTTAAAGTGAAAAGAATTAATTTGAAATTCACTTTAAAAATTTTGTTATATCTATTTTCATGTCAGAGATTTTAATTCTTTTTCTACTAATACCAATTTTTTGTTGTATTGTTTATAATAGATTTTATATAGATTGTTGCATGCTACATCTATCATGATGTTGCTTAGAATATTGACGTTTGAGATTAGGTTTTAAAAGATGAATGAAAAAATAAAGGATGGGTTACATACTGAATGGTATGAAAATGGAAAGAAAAAATTTGAAGGGACTTTCAAGGATGGAAAACCGGTTGGATTACTAACAAATTGGTTTGATAATGGACAAAAAAAAGAAGAAATGAATTTTAAAGATGGAAGATTATATGGTTTGGGAACTACATGGTATAAAAACGGACAAAAGGAAATGGAAGGTTATCTTAAAGACGATAAAAAAGAGGGATTAAGCACTTCCTGGTATGAAAATGGAAAAAAACAATTAGAAACAAACAACAAAGATGGTGAACTAGATGGAGTAAGTACTGTATGGTATGATAATGGTCAGAAAAAAGCAGAAGTAACATTTAAAAAAGGTAAAATACTTTCTGAAAAAAAATGGAATGCGGATGGATCTACCATTTAGAACTAAATCTAAAAGTACATATAAATTTTTTTACATTTTTTAAAAGAATTATGAAAAATCAAGCCAAGATAAACTAAGCATCAGAAGAATCAACTCTACGACGATCTTGCTTCTTTAAACTGTGAGCACGTTTATTTTTTAACCTTTTTTCAATACTACTTTTTTTGGGGTAAGTAGACTTTCTATTTTTTGGTTTTTTTGATGCCTCCCTTAATAAATAAATTAACTTATCAAGTGCATTTTTACGGTTACGTACTTGTGATTTGTATTTACTAGAAGTAATAATTAAATCGCCGTTTCCTTTAAATTTTGATCCTGATATATCTTTCAATCTTACAAGCATTTTATTGCTGATTTTTATAGAATTAATTACATTAAAACGAAGTTGCACTTGACTAGAAACTTTATTTACATGCTGTCCGCCTGGTCCTGAAGATCTTGTAAAGGTTTCTTTAATGTCACTTTTGTTGACGTATAAATCATTTGAGATTTTTATCATAGATCCTCAATTATAAGTAATTATATAATGATTTTATGTTTAATTAAAATTATAAATAAATGATTTATAAAATATTATAAATGAAAGTTTCTTTTAACATAAATTTTTTATCGAATATAAAATTAATTGCTATAATAGAATATTCTTATTTATGTGCTACTTAAATACTGCCTATGGGTTAAATGTGAGTGTGTTTATTTTTTAATGTTTCATCAAATTCGTAAACCCAGAGGCCATGAATTGTAACTTGATGAGATAAAATGAAAAGAAGGACAACAAACATTAAAAGAAAATTAATTTATATTGAGTTGGTTTTAATATCTATACTACTTTTATTATATGTGACAAAAAAATTAACACTACTTATGTTGGTAATAATTTCAATATTATATTTTATATGTTTTGTTATGTGGTTTCTATCTAGTAATCATAATAAAAAATAGAAATAGCTTAAAGAAAGTGAAAAAATGTTTACTGCTCTAAAAAAGTAATTATCCTATAGAAATGAATGATTATTACATAAAGAGTGCCACGAAAAGCGACATGGATTTTATTTTGAATCTAAACCAAAATAATATGCCTGCTGTGAGCATGCTTTCAAGTGATCTTTTTTTAAAATTTTTAAAGATATCGGATTACATTAAAATCATTAAATATGATGAGGAATCTGTTGGTTTTTTAATCGCATTATTTCCAAATAGACTTTATGATAGTATCAATTATCAATGGTTTAATAAACATTACAACTCTTTTATTTACGTTGATCGAATCGTTGTTTCAAACAGTAATCAAAATAAAGGCATTGGTAGTTACTTTTACAATGACATCAAGTCTAAGTACATAAATAAAGTGAGCCATCTAGCATGTGAGGTAAATATCAAGCCATTAAATCAACAATCAATTAATTTTCACAAAAAGTTCGGATTCAAAGAAGTTGGCCAGCAACTTTCAGAAGAAAATAAAAAACTTGTATCGTTGCAAGTCTTTAAGCTTAAAAATTAATTACAATTTTTTAAGACATTATTTTTTAGTTGTTACTGCCACATAGAGTGTATAAGCTGTTAAAATAATCCATAATGCAACAGCTGGCTGAGGCGTTGCAATCATAGGCTCTGTTGGGAATTTTTCGTACGCAGACAAATTTGATGCAATAATTACAGCGTCCGCTATTGCCATGATACTTCCTACGCCGAGCAGTATATTTTTTGCTTTTTGACCCTTAATATCTCGAAGCATAAAAAAAATATACGCAATTATCATAGCAAGCGTGCCACTAATATAACCCATAACTCTAGCCATGAATTGGCCTTTCTCACTTTCAACTAAGGCTTCTACACCTGTTGGGTTTAATACCCAGAAAATAAAAATATGAAAAGCAAACCAAGATGCTAGTACTGTGAATACCATTTTAGGTTTTAACATATTATTGACCTTTCTTAAATAAAGTTATTAATTATTCTCAGATTAAATTTAGCTTTTTATTTAATGTACCTTAAGAATTTAATATTTGTAAAAAATTGAAATCAATTTCAACAGGTTTATCTAAATTTGATGACTAGAAAATCAATTAAAAAATAAAAGAGAAATCAATGAGCAAAAATATCCAAAATATTAAGAAAAATTTAAATATCGTACTAAGCGCAGAAGGTAATAATGATATATCATTATTAATTCTTCGGGTTACGACAGGTTTATTAATGTTTTTTGGTCACGGGCTCAGCAAACTGACTGCTGGAACAGCAAGGTGGGAAAAGTTGGGGCATGCCTTTACTGACCTTATAGGCCTAGATTCATTTCACATATTTTTTGGTTTCTTAGCTTCATTATCTGAATCAATAGGAGCTTTGTTAGTAGCTTTTGGACTCGTTACTCGTTTTTCTTCGTTCTTCTTATTTTTTACAATGGCAATAGCATCCCTAAAACATTTATTAAAAGATGAATTTTCAGAATTAGCATTAGTTTATGCTTTTATATGCTTGGTTATAATGATTTCGGGATCAGGTAAATACGGTTTGGATTATTATTTGTTTAAAAAAAATGATTAAGATTTTGAATTTTAAAGATTCAGCTTTCTCCATTACAATGTTTAGGAATCTATCAATTGTTTTTACAATGATGTTTTGTCTGATAAAAGGGCAAAATGAACTGGATGGTAAGTGGTATAAGGATAGAACAAATTGGCAAATTTATTTAAAAATCAATACATCGAATGATGGCCAAATGTTAGAAGAATATATAAAAGTGGCTGATAAACAAAATTTAATACATTCGAGAAAAGTTCATAAAAAGTGGCTTAGAAAACCCTACACATTAACTAAATACAAGGGTAAATCATACAAAACTGAATTGAAACTTATTGATGATGAGACTATATTATACGGAAATGATTTATACAAAAAGTATGATTTACCGAGAGACTTTTTAAAAGGCAGCTAACGTTTTATGAAATATCTAAAATATTATATTTCTACTATTACAATTTTGAGCGCTGGCTACATATGCACATTAGGAAAATTCTTTCCATTGGTGTTCTTCATTTCTTTTTCATCATTTATTATATTTGGAGATTTGTTTTTAAAAAGTGATAATAAAAAACATAATTATAAGTTTAACTTTTTTCTAAACTTTCCTATTTATTTGAATTTACCATTACTGCTATTGTTTTTGATGACTGTAGTATTCATTCTTGGGAATTCGGATGCAAATGCATTCTCAATATTTTTTCTAGAAATGTTAAATATTGACTTATTACACCTGAGAGAAACAATTTATTTTTCAGACAAAGTAGCACTTGTGGCTTTAACAAGCTTATTCATCGGGATTATGGGTACGGTTCCGGGCCATGAAATGAGCCACAGGATAAAGAAAAAATTTGATTTGTTTATTGGCAACTGGCTTTTATCATTGTCTTGGGATTGTGCATTTGCGATTGAACACGTTTATGGACATCATAAAAATGTCGGCTTAGCTAAAGACCCCGCAACTGCAAAGCGAGGAGAACATGTGTATAAATTTGTATTTAGTGCTATCCTTAAAGAACAAATTGATGCCTGGAAGATAGAAATTGAGAGATTAAAGCATAAATCGCTAAATATTTTCGGTTTTCAAAATAAATTAATAAAAGGCTATTTAAGGAGCATTCTTATTGCGAGTTTATCTTTTATTGTTGGGGGATTAAATGGATTATTTATCTTTTTGTTATGTGCTTTTACTGCAAAATCTCTTTTAGAAGTTATTAATTATATTGAACATTATGGTTTGGTAAGAGTAAAAGGTGAAAAGGTCATGCCAAGACATTCGTGGAATTCTAATAGTGTAATGAGCAGTATTTACCTGTATAATGTAACTAGACATTCTGCCCATCATGAAAAACCATATCTTAAGTTCTGGGAGTTGGATGCATACCAAAATGCTCCTATGATGCCTTATGGTTACTTATCGATGTTATATATGACTATTTTTGCTCCATTTTATTTTCAAAAAATAATGTCTAAAAAGTTAGCAGAATGGGATAAATTATTTGCTTCAGATGAAGAAAAAAAAATAATCAAAGCACAGTTTTAAAATGAGAATCTTCATGCTTTTTTTACATTAGTTTAATGACATGTGATTTTCTAACTAGATAAGGAGCTATCAATGGATATAAAAAAAATAGGCATTACCGGTGCAGTTGGTTTTGTTGTAATGGGAGTTGTTGGTGGTATAACCACTATGTTGTTCTATGAAGGGCATATGACTTCATTATCTGAAAAGTTCCCAGGAATAGTGCAATTTCCACCTGATATGGCGCCTGCTATGATCGGAGGTCTCGTTTATGTCTTTGTAATGGCTATTATATATGATAAAATGGGTGTTCTGGGCGTAATTAATGGAGCAATTACTGGTGCTTGGTTTGGTGGAGCGAAGTGGTTCTTTTTGAATATGCAAATGGCCGGGCTTATGCCTAGTGTGTGGGGTGATATGACTTACATAGCGATTGATGTATTTATAAGTGGAATTATGTACGGTATATCTGGAGCTGCAATGGGCTGGGCTTTAGAGAAATTTAAATAATAGACTTTATTTTATTACGATGTCCTTATTGTCCCCATTGAGAACATCGTACGTCTAGATTTGATTATTATTTATAATTTATTTCGTAACTTATACTTATGAAAAAATGCCCATATTGCGCAGAGAATATTAAACTAGAGGCTATTAAATGTCGTTTTTGCGGAGAATTTTTTGAAGAAGATTTAACGGATAAAATTGAAGAGCCTAAAGTTGAAATTAAGGAAGTCTACGTAAATGATACTGACACCGCACAATTGGATGAAAAACCAAAAGAAATAAAAAGGCGAAGAAGAAGAATATTTAGAATGAAAAATATTTTAAGTTTTGACGCGCCTTCATTTTTGATTGTTTCTACCATCATCGGAGGTTTCGGATTTTACCTTGATACATATTCCTCAAAAGAACTAGAGTGGCTTGCTGTTATGTTACAAATGGTTGGCGCAATGTTATTTCTTTATGCCTGCATAACTTTTGGGAAAAAAGATAGGCAAAATATTCTAGACTAATTCATTTCTGCTAATATAGCAGCATCAATCCAACATTTTAATTCAAAACATGAAAATTTTAAAAATTATGTCTTATGTCATTACCGTTCCGTTTACACTGATTTTACTTTTTATAAACATCAGTCCCCAGTTTGGATCAAATCCAAAAAAAATAGAAAAAAAATATTATTCTGGTTATAGTAATTACGAGGATGGTCAATTTAAAAATAAAGAAGCGACGGCTCTTTTTACTGATGAAATGAGTTTTTTGGATTTCTTTAAAACAGAAATAAATAGAAAACCTATTAAAGAATTGATTCCTTTAGAACTTGATATAAATTCATTTATTTCAAACAATTCAAATGAAATAGAATTGGTTTGGTTAGGTCATTCAGCTTTTATTATCAATATCAATGGTGTTATCATCTTGCTCGATCCAATGCTCGGTAATCATGCAGCTCCAATTCCTTTGCCATCATTAAAACGTTATAACTCGCAATTAGCTTTTGATATTGATGAATTAGAAAAAATTGATTTTGTTATTTACTCGCATGACCACTATGATCATTTAGATTATCCGACTATTAAAAAAATCAAAGATAAAGTAGGTCTTTTTATCGTACCTCTGGGTATTGGAAACCACCTTAAGGGGTGGGGTGTAAATAAAAATTCTGTAAAAGAACTTAATTGGGATGAATCTTACAAGGATAACGAAATTGAATTTGTATGTTTACCTGCTAGACATTTTTCTGGAAGAGGCCCTTTAAATAGGAATAGCACTCTTTGGAGCTCTTGGGCGATAAAAAGCCCATTAGGGAAAATATATTTTAGTGGAGATAGTGGTTATGGCTCTCATTTTGAGGAGATAGGAATAAACCATGGTCCTTTTGATATCTCATTAATAGATTGTGGTCAATATAATAAAGCTTGGAAATTTTCACATATGTTTCCAGAGCAATCTGTTAAAGCTGCAAAAGATTTAAAAAGTGAATATTTAATTCCAATACATTGGGGTGCTTTCACATTGGCATCTCACAGTTGGATTGAGCCACCTGAAGTTGTTTCAATAGAAGCAGTAAGGTTAAAGCAAAAGTATCTTCTTCCTGAAATAGGACAAATTCTTAAGCTTGGAGCTGATAATAAGATATCAAATCCTTGGTGGAGGAACTTCAGTCGAGCCCAACAAGAGGATTAATTAATTTAAAAAGATAACTTTTTATCACTCCTTGTCCAATTAAAAGTCTAAACCTGGGTTAAGATTTTTGTATTGACAATTCTTATATCCGAGTAATAATTTCACTAATTAATTGGATTTCATTCTAATTGATATTTTTAGCGTTTAAATGATTTAAGCGTTTACAAATGAACAAAAGGAGTAAATATGATAGCTTCAATGACTTTGTTAGCTGAGAATGATTACGTTGGTATGACTTTTTGGTTAGCCACAGCGATAATGCTGGCATCAACAGTATTTTTCTTTATAGAAAGATCTGATGTTAACGCAAAATGGAGAACATCTATGACTGTTGCAGGACTCGTAACAGGTCTAGCATTCTGGCATTACTTATACATGAGAGAAGCTCATCTACAGGGCGAAGTCACAACGGTTTTCCGATATATCGATTGGCTTATTACTGTTCCACTTCAAATAGTCGAGTTTTATTTAATTCTTGCGGCTGTAACAGCAGTAACAAGTATTTTATTTTGGCGATTATTGGGTGCATCATTAGTAATGCTTGTTTTTGGTTTCTTAGGAGAAGCAGGTCTAATGGATGCTACCATCGGCTTTGTAATCGGAATGGCTGGTTGGATATATATTATCTATGAAATTTTTGCAGGGGAAGCTGCAAAGCTTAGCGAAAACAGTAAAAATGCAGGCGGTCAATTTGCTTTTAATACTTTAAGGCTAATTGTTACTGTTGGTTGGGCAATTTACCCAATTGGATACTTTTTAGGATATTTGTCTGGTGGCGAACCTAACTTTGATACGATAAATGTCGTATACAATATTGCAGATTTAGTAAATAAAACTGCGTTTGGTTTAGCTATTTGGGTAGGTGCAACAATGGATAGTTCTAAGTAGTACAAAACGTTCTTTAATAGTCAGGCAGGCTTTTACTGCCTGACTATTAATTTAAAGTTGTAGTTCAACTAGAGCTTATGTTGTCTACAATCTTTACTTGATTTGAAATTTTAGTACTCAAATCTAACTCTTTTAACTTTTTGTTACTTTTTACAAGTAATAGTTCCGTCTTCAAAATTTCCAATTTATTACGCCCCAAGTCCTCTAAGCCTAAATAATTAAGGCTAAGTGAATGAAGAACTCGGTTGTATGTTTCGAACAGAAAAGTTGATTTGAAATTCAGTTTATCTGTCTCAAAGCTTTTATAGTCTAAGTCTATTATCTCCGTTTCAAAACCAGCACCATAACCATAGTTTAATTTTATTAAAAAATATTCAATATCGATTTTTTCCATTGATATCGTGACGTTTTTGTCTTGATGACCAATATTATCGAGATTAGATCTGAAAAATGTGTAACCATCATCATAATAATTGTCATTATCAAAAGATGAAACTTGTAACTCTAAGCTATCATCTATAACTGGCAAAATGTTTCGATAAATATTATTATGTGTATTGATCTTTTGTTTTTCTATGTCTCTTAATAAGCTGATTTGAGGTGTTGTAGTTTTTTGTAATTTAGATATTTCATTTGCAGAAAGTTTTTCTAAAACTACTTCAATCAAATTTCCTCTTATTTGTATGTTTACCATATATTGAATTAAACTAGATATAACTAAAAATTTCAAATAATTTAAAGCATGTCCTTGGGTCTTAACGAAATAAAAAAGCTAGATCAATCTGATCCAATTTCAAATTTCAGAAATGAATTTCATTTTCAAAAAAGAAATCTTTTATACTTAGATGGAAACTCTCTTGGGCGTTTGCCTAAAAAAACAATTCGTGATTTAAGTTCCTTTATTACAGAGGAGTGGGGTAATCAATTAGTTGAAGGTTGGGAAAATTGGATAAATGAAGCTCAAGTTAGTGGTGATTTATTAGCAAAAAATGTTCTGGGTGCAAATTCAGGCGAGGTTTTAGTGTGTGATACCACTTCCGTTAATTTTTTTCAAATTTGCTCAGCTGTCGTGAAAGCAGCTTCAGACCGTAAAACTATTATAACCGATGCTGCTAACTTTCCAACGGATAGATATATATTAGAAGGTATTGCAAAAGATTTTGGTCTAAAACTTTTTATCATTGATAATGAAAAAACGGATGTTGACGAATATGAACGGATTACGACTGCAATGTTAAAACCTCATCTTAATGAAGATGTTGCGCTAGTAACTTTTCAAGTATTACAGTATAGGTCTGGTGCTCTTAATCCTATTAAAGAAATTACAAAATTAGTCAGAGAATATGGTGCTTTGACCGTCTGGGATGCTAGTCATGCCGCGGGTTCAGTCCATCTTGATTTCTCAAAAAATGAAATTGATTTAGCCGTTGGATGTACATATAAATATTTATCATCTGGTCCTGGGTCGCCTGCGTATTTATATGTTAAAAAAAATCTTCAAGAAAAACTTGATGTTCCAATTCAAGGATGGTTTGCTCAGAAAGACCAGTTTGAAATGGGACCTAAATTTATCAAAAGCCCAGATATTCGAGGCTTTCAAATTGCAAGTCCCTCGATACTCGGAATAAGATGTGTGAATGTAGCGATTGATATGATAAATAGAGCTGGAATGAAAAATGTAGTACTAAAGGCTCAAGAAGGCACTGAAGTCATGATTAAACTATATGATATATATCTAAAGAGTTTAGGCTTTAAACTAATGACACCAAGAGATAAAAACAAAAGGGGTGGTCACCTCTCTCTTATGCATGATAAAGCTAGAAACATAAGTATCGCCTTACGTAAATATGAAAATGTCATTGTTGATTACAGGCAACCTAACCAGATAAGGATTGCTATTTCTCCCTTAGCAATGAGCTATTCTGAAGTCTATCTAGGCATGATGAAGATTAAGGAACTAACTGAAAAAAAATCTTACGAAAAAATAAAAGATTTTGATGGAAAAAAAATATACTAAATCTGAAATAAGTAAATTATGTAACCTATCAGTAAGCCGCCGATGATTGCAATTACTCTAAATAATGCAGGATTGTTTTCAATTAAATCGTTTATATCCATAATATAATTTATGAGATTAATTACTAATCAATCAACCAAACATTAGGGCCATCAATGTTTAATTTAAACCTCCTTATCGATATTCATTTTTTAGCAACTTCTATTATGGTGGGTGTGATATGGGTTATACAGCTTTTGCATTATCCTTCTTTTCATTTCATTCAAAAGTCTGATTATTCAAAATTTCAACAATTTCATATGAGCCGCATTTCCTTTATTGTCGTTCCTGCGATGATAATTGAATTTATTACGGGCATCACGATGCTCCAATTTGGATTTAGTTCAAACTTTTTATTTATTTCTTCATTAATTATCTTGTTGACCATCTGGGGTATAACTTTTATTTTTTTTACAAAAATGCACCAAGTTCTAATTAGTGGCTATAATGAAATAATTGTAAACAGGTTAATTTCAATAAATTGGTCGCGAACTTTGTTGTGGTCTTTGAGGCTTCTTGTTTTATGTTATATCCGATTATAAAAAGATAGTTATCTTTAATTAATTAAAAAATTTTGATAAATATTCTATTTGTTATATCTATTGTGTAGAAGAATAAGATGCTAATTTTATAAACTATCATTTAATGTTTTAAATGGAAAAAGGAGTTTTATGAACAATTATAAAAATTGGACAGAATTAGAGTTTAAAGCATATTTATGTTTGTACGCGGCTGACTCAAATTTTGAATACAATGCTGATGAACGAAAATTGATAGAATCAAAATTTGATGTTAAAACAATTGAAAAAGTTAAATCAGAATCTGATAATTTGAATGATCATCAACGATCATCAATTATTAATCAATATGTTAGTATAAAGAAATATAACCAAAAACAAATTGATGCGCTGCTTTATGATGTAAAAGAAGTCTATTTAGCTGATGGTAATTTTGATAAGTATGAACAATCTATTTTCAAGATGCTCAAAAAAATAATGAAAGCATAATCAGGACAAGCTTCTGGAACTAATTTATGAATAACAAGCGATATGTAAGATATTATGAGAATTTATAAAAATAAACTTACCAACCATCCTAGAGGTGATATCTCCAAGAAAAAAAATAGAGGAATTATTGTTGGAGCAACTGGAGCAACGGGGTCAAAACTTGTTAAATTATTACTGGAAAGTGATAAATGGGAAAAGATAACAACAGTTAGCCGCAAACCAGTTTTAGAGGGCAATAGTTATAAAAAACTGAATGAGGTAATTATTGATTCTTTCGACAAACTCGATCAAACATTTGATCATTGGAAAGGACATGATTCATTTTTTAACTGTATTGGAACAACAAGAAAAATTGCTGGAGGTGCCAAACAATTTGTCGATATCGAATATGGTATATCTTTAAAGTCTGCTGAGTTAGCAAATAAAGCCGAAATACCTAATGCGTCTGTTATATCTGCAAGTGGTGCTAATCCAGATGGTTTTTCAGTTGATTGGATTCATCCTCTTCTATACGCTAAAACTATAGGCCTGAAAGAAGAAACATTAACTAGTCATTACAATTTTAATAATGTTTCGATATTTAGACCAGGAATGCTAATAAGATATTATGATGAGACTTCATCCCTACAACAATTCTTTAATGACTCTAACATGGGCTTGCCCGTAAGCTTACTCGCTTCAGCAATGAAACGTGATTCAGAAGCGATTATGGAACAGTCAAATAAAACTGAATCCATAGTATACATTGGTAATAATTGTATAAAATCTTCAATAACACTTTGATATATTGTATGTAAAACTATTGAGGCATTGTTTTTTGATAAATAAATTAAATTATTTTTATAATCCATAGTATTTTGTCATTTTTTTATGACAAAGATTATTTTTAAGTTTTAATAATATTAATGTATTAAACGAAGGAATCGAGGTGTATGAAATCTTTTTATAATTTGCTTGTGTGTTACTTTATAATCGTTAATACATTGCTTTCACAAGATGGTAATACTCCTACAAATTTCCAGATAGATGCTGCATCAATTGGTGGGGTTCAATTATCATGGGAAACTCCCGAAAATTTTAGACGACAGTGGATTAGTCATTCAAACCTTCAATATTTTGGAGGAATAGGGGCTAGTAGTGCTCCGGCTTTCTATTGTCATAAATTTCCTGATTCTCTTCTAGCTGATTACCATGGGATGCTTGTTAAAGATATCGCTTTTGTGCCTTCAGCAGATTCTGATTCTGCATCATTTCAACCGCTTGTTTTTGAAACCGATTCAACCAGCATAATCCCTGATATTGTTGGTAGGACAAATTTAGTTTTGAGCGCCCCAAAAATATCTTTCTCAGAAAATACTGCTTTTGAAAATGAATGGAATACAATCCAACTTAAAAATCATGTGCCAGGACAATCCATCGAAAATGATGTAATACCATCAACATATGAAATAGATAGTACCAAAACATTATGGTTTGGTTACTGGCTTTATGATTACGTTAATTTTCCAGCTGGTGCCGATATAGGACCGGCCAATGAATCTCTGGGTAATGTAATTATTTGGTGTCCAGTAGGTGGTTGTTTTGAGTCTACGCTTAATCTTTCTGCCCAAGAAGGTTCTTCTCTTGATTTTGATTGGCTTTTATCAATAAGCCTTTTACCCGGTGACAATTCGGAAGATTCAAGGGAAGTAATATTGTCAAATTCAAATAATAACATGATTCCTAACAGCTCTTTATATAATTATAGTATGGAAAATGTAAAAATAGATATTGGTCCTTTAAAACAGGATGTATGGATTGAGCCAATTAATTCAAATGGAAGAGATATATCTAATTATTTTGTATTTGAAAACGGCGTTGTGGCGGATGTTGTTCAACCAGATTATGTTAATTTTAACACCACAATCAGAGAAAGTTCATTGCTCGGCCCGAGAAATCCAGGGATTTACAGTTATTATGTAAGAGCGCAAACAGCAGATGGATTATCTGACTCTTCAAATGTAGTATCTGTAGAACTTGTGAATACATTGCCAGGAAGTTTTGATATGATAGCTCCTGAAAATGGAATAAATATTTCAGTTACCTCATCAAATATTAATAATCCCAATATGTTCATATGGACAAACTCTGTAGATACAGATGGTCAAGAATTAACATACTCTTTTGAGATGTGTTCGATTTCAGATAATGCTGTCTGTTTTGACACCTCAATGACGGAAAGGATACTTCAATTAACTAATCAATCTATCATTGAAAATTTAAATTTAACAAATGGTATTTATGACCTTTCTTGGACTGTAGATGTCTCAGATGGAATTGATATTACTACGATTGGTGGCAGTGGCGCAGATAGTATTCGGTATTTAACATTCTCAGTAGACCAACTTGAAGTAGATGCTCCTGATATACCAATTGAATATAGTTTGAGACAAAATTATCCTAACCCTTTTAATCCATCGACAACAATTTCTTACAAACTTGGGAAGAGTGAATTTGTTAATTTATCTGTTTTTGATTTAAATGGAAATCTGGTTAAAAATATTTTAAATCATAAGGCTGATGCGGGGAGAGGGTATGTCGATTGGGATGGTAAAAACGAGCAAGGTCAGACTGTAAGTGGAGGTATTTACCTATACGTAATTGAAACCCCTTCTTTTTTAAAATCGAAAAAGATGCTCTTTCTCAAATAGTGTTCATATTATTTAGTTCGTGTTTTAATTTTTTTATATTAGGTTTGAATTAATTTTGGAGTAATTATGAAGAAAATATTTATTTATTTATTATTGTTTTTTATTAGCTGTTCTGAAACCCCAGTCGACATGGATGAAAAATTATTTGATAGAGGCGGTCGTTTTATTACTAGGCCCGATTACAGCTCAATGTGGTTTTATAACTTAAAAGTATATAATGGCCCCGCTTTCAGCACTCATAAAAATGGTGAGCGCAAAGAAAAAGGTGATATCGTTAATGGTGCTAAATCAGGTACTTGGTCTGGTTGGGACGATAAAGGAAATTTAAAATATAAAGGCGATTATTTAGATAACAA
>CALKMQ010000107.1 GCA_938092125.1 uncultured bacterium | reverse complement strand
ATAGATATTTTTTCGTAACCTATACACTATCATTAAGTCTTTGTAAGTTTGTTACTAGTCGCCATTTTCATTTGTACATTTGATTCCACTAATTAAAATTAATCCATTTTTACTTAATTTATATTCCCGATTAAGGCTTTTATAAATATCGAATCGTTATAGGAGCTTTATAAACATATATCATCATAAATGATTTTCCATTATTATTTTATCATCATGAATTTATCATATAAGCACTAGATTCAAATTCGTAATATTAATTATGAAATTAAATAGCATAAAGAATGTTAGTTCGGCTTTATAAATCTTTTAAAAGTCCTGCGAATGTCGCAACCCAACGAATGCTTAAGATCAATTCCGCTGATATTGTAGAATTAATTGGGACCTTTTTTTTAACTGGTGTAGTTATTGGTTCAGGGATTATGGCTGAAAACCTTTCGCAAGGTAATGACGCAATAGCCTTATTAGGAAATACAATTTCAACAGGAGCTATCCTTTTTGTTTTGATAAAAAGCTTTTCTTCTATTTCAGGCGCCCATTTTAATCCTGTTGTTAGTCTTGTATTTTTTAGTAAAAAAGAATTATCTCTTCCCACTTTTTTGAAATACCTAACGTTTCAATTCCTCGGGGCTATTCTTTCAGTTTTTGTCATTCATTATTATTTTGATCAGCAATTATTACAGATATCTACAAATTTTCGAGGTAAAGAAAAATTATTGATTAGTGAAATAATAGCCACATTTGGTCTATTGACAACTATCTTATTTGTAAAAAACTATAATCCAAAAGATGTTGCTGCATCTGTTGCTTTATTTATAACAGCTGGATACTGGTTTACTTCTTCAACAGCTTTTGCGAATCCTGCGGTCACAATTGCAAGAATGTTCACTGATACATTTACTGGGATAGCACCTTCTTGCGTAGTTTATTTCATTATTGGACAAATAGTTGGAGCATCATTGGCAAATTATTTTTACAATAAAACTTAATTAGATAATATTAGAGTCCGCTTGGTAATCTTTACTTATAATATAAAACTAGCATCGGCGTGAAATATTTTTAATTACGTATTATTCTTTCAAATCTCTATTTTAAAAGCACCATTTTCTTGGCTTGCTTGAAATTACCTGATTGTATCGTATATAGATATAACCCTGCTGATACGGTTTCATTTTTATTGTTGGTGGCATTCCATTGGATTGTCTTAAATCCTGCGGTTTGCGAGCCATTTACAAGTGTTTTAACTATCTTGCCCATCATATCATGAATAGTAATATTAACTAAACCATCATTTGGTAAATCATAGCGAAACGATGTGATAGGATTAAAAGGGTTTGGATAGTTTTGATGAAGGCTGAACGCCAACGGTATATCAAGTTCTTGAGCAGCTAAAACATTCTCCCCCCAAAGTGGCACTTGAAAAGTAAGTGTATCTCCAAAAATACAATATTCTGGCTGATCTTGACAATTTAATGCCTCAGCATAAGCTATGAAGGATACTAAAGTATCAAAGTTAATTGTCGAATCGGCAAGGATATCAAATATTGCCATGTTACAACTATTAGGAGGAATACCAAAAAACCAAAAATGGTCATTAGAGATTGATACTAAATTAGTATCTGCTTCTAGGACTATGCCTGGATACCAACCATGAGCAATATCCGAATTATTACAAAAATCCATTTCTATTTGCAATGATTCACCTGGATTCCATTGACTATCATCTCCACTAATTTGAATGGATGGTTCATTGATTGAAAAATTCCAAGAAGGGATACAAGCTAAAGTATCTTGTTCTCCAATGTAATCTTCGATACATGATGGATAAGGTGGGCAGATTTGATTGTTAGAAATATCAAAAGTAACCCCCGGAATACCCAGTGAACAAATATTTTCAGGGATATCTCCTGAAAACTGATTAAAAGACAAATCTAATATTTCTATATAATTTAATTGGTCCCATAATTCTGAGGGAATTGACCCTGAGAATTGATTAGAGTCCAACGCTAAACCCCAAAGATTATTTAGGTTGCCAATTTCAGCTGGAATGGAGCCAGTGAATTGATTTTGTGAAAAATCCATTGAAACAATATTTACTAAGTTGCCTATTGCAGAAGAAATTTCTCCTCTAAGTAGATTATTAGAGACATCCAAGCCATTTGTCCAGCTAAGAGGTCCCGCTCCGGATGAATGTCCCCCACTCAGATTAATTAAATTATACATTTCTGAGGGGAGTTCTCCAGTTAAGCTATTCTCATTTAAATGAAGTATACTGAGACTAGTCAGGTTCCCAATTTCAGGTGGAATAGACCCCGTTAATTGGTTATGCGATAATTGTAACTTAGTTAAGTTTGTCAGGTTTCCTATCGCAGGTGGAATTGCACCCGTCAGTAGATTAGAATGTAAAGTGAGACTGTTTAAGTTAGGAAGGTTTCCCACCTCAGAAGGAATAGAACCAGTTAATCCACTAAACACTATACTTAAACTTTTTAAATTTATTAAGTTTCCAATTTCGGGTGGTATTGAACCAGTAAATCCGCAAAATTGAAATGATAGTGTATCTAAATTTATTAAGTTACCTATTTGCGGAGGAATTACGCCTAGATCTAAAATACCATTAACGGGATTACCCGAAAGAGTTATGTTTGTAGTTTCCTGAATCGAATAACACTCACTCCATAATTCGACACCAACAGTTCCATTATTTGCAATACAAGTCTCTACCGAACTGAAAGTAGATTCGAAGGCGCCCATGTCTGGCTTAATACCAATATATGAATCAGGAGCTAAATTTACCAAAGTATCAGGTATAGGACCTGGGAGCATCTGGTTCGATAGATCAACAACCAAAAAATTAGTTCCCGCGTCGATACAAGGTGAACTGTCCGAAAGGTTGAAATTAGTATCACCAACAACAAATAAAGGATCAGTGTATAGATTATTAATGCCAATGGGTATATCAATATTTGAATAATATGGAAAAATCATGCCGTCTGCGTTTGTCGGTTGGTTATTCCAAAAAATTGAATTAACAACAATAGCGTAATCGCCCATTGAACCAGCACTAATACCTCCTCCTCCATCAACTGCGGAATTATTAACAACGGTAACGCTCTTCATAATCGAAGATATAATAGCTCCAGATAACGAAATACCTCCGCCATAAGTCGTAGCGCTATTGTTTGAAATAACAGAGTTTTCGATATACAAAGTTGTTGGTATGAGAGAGGATGATCCTTCGCCTTCGATGTATACCCCTGCCCCAATACGAGCTTGATTATTATCTACTTTGATATTTTTTAACAAAATATCACCAACCATCTTTAAGCTTATTCCGCTTCCTTTCTCAGTTGAATACCCATTCTGGACCGTAAGGTTACTGATCTCAATTGGGTGGGCGGTTTCATCAGAATTATCAATTACTTTGCCTACTCCGCCTCCATCTATAATGGTTGAATCCATGTGAGAACCTATTAGTCTAATATTATTTGCCATAGACCAGTTAATATTTTCAAGATATAATCCTGCCAACACAAAAATAGTGTCATTGTCATTTGCAGAGTCAACACCGTTCTGAATCGTAGCAAAAGGGTTATGTTCTGATCCATCGCCAGTAACGTCTGATCCATCAGTAGATATATACCACATAGATCTAGATTCTTCTTCAAACCAAATTCTGCGCACTAGAGTTGAGTCTACTACATATGGATTTGGCTTATTTTCTTGATATCCAGCTATAGCCATGGTACGATTTAATTCATTAGCATCTGTTGGATCTTGCCTATGCCAAGCATATAATGTTTCTTTCTGTATGTTAAAAAAGTTTGTATCAGCAACCTCGTTATACATTGTATAAAAATAAAACATGCTCCTGGCAATATTCCCTTTCACATCTTCTCTTGGTTCGAATACTCCATTACCGTTATCTACTTCTGAAAACTCATCAATAAATTCATTCGGTATGCTAGTTTCATAATAATCAAACCTCCACCACTTATCGGTGTCATTGTCGTCAATATCTGCAAAAGGTTTGTTTCCTCGAGATGAATTAACATTTCCTCGAGTTGGATAGAGATGGTGTAAATCGCTTTTCTGTGGTTCAGATCCAGCCCCCATACTCTGAGGCCAAGAATGTTCACAATTCATATTAGAAGCATTTGTTTGCGGCCTAGGATCTTGAGTCGGATCAATATAGATCGTATAATTAGTATAAATACCTTTAAGAGAATTATCATCTTCTAGATCAATGATTGAATACATTACATCCCTTGCATTATTGTAACCTAAAGTTGATGAAGTTTTATAATTTAAAACAACATAGTCTAAAAGTGGTTGACCTGCAGAACCAACTCCGCCAATAATTTCTTGTGAAAAAGATAAAGAGCTTGATAGTAAAACACTGATTAAATAATTTTTCATTTATTCTTACTCATCATTGACCTCTTTAGATTTGAAGCTATCGCTACCAAACTCAAAATAAACTGCCAAAGAGCCTAAAATTAAAAATATAGCCGCTGATGAAAATATCTCAGGTTCTCTATAATATTTTATAAAAGAGGTTAAAAGTAATACAGAACCGATAGCAGATTTTTTAAGTGGATTCATGATTAAATCTACAAAAGATAGTGCAATAAGGTGTGTTGCCAAAAACATAGATACCCTATTATTTATAAATTATTAAGTATGTGGACATATGCACCTCATTTGAATATTTTTATATTTTATACAAAAACATAGTAAATTATCCATCTAGATGATTCCTGATATAATAATACAATTAATACTTTGAAATATTTATTGTATTTCTGTTAGCGAAAAAAATTACATCCAAAGTTTTATAAATAATTCTTTAAATAATAGAAAGTGAATTAAATGTCCGTTTACACCAGTATACTGCTAGAAATGTTTAAAATCATATTAAGTATATCTTTATTCTTTGTCTGGGTAGTCAGGTACGAAAACATGGTTAAAGAATTTGAAGGCTACACATTCCCATATTGGTTCCGTGATTTTATAGGGGTATTAATGTTGTCTTTTTCTGCAATGATTATGCAAAATAGTAACGAATTAATCATTTTAGGTTGTTTAGGAATTATTGTCCTTATGCTCGGTGCTCTCTGGACGCACTATATGGTGAAAAACCCGTTGCAAAAAACAATTCCGGCCTTTGCGGTTTTAGGACTATGTTTTTTTATTGTGTACTTTACATTTAATAGTTTAACATAATAAAAATAATCACAATATTAGTTTGATGATAAGTCTTTTCTGCTCCTTATCTTAAATGCGAAATCCAACCAATAAAACGATGAATAGGTATTTTCTCATTTTTTTTAAGAAGTTTTAATGCCTAGTAAAATTATCTATAACATATAACAGTGATGAGTTGTGACCAATTCTTATACCATTATATTTTTTCGGTAATGATATACGCTTACCATTAATAATTTCAACTTTTTGTGGATCTTGTTTTAAATGTTTAAAGATTCCATCTTGATGCTTTATTGTTGCCCATTGAATATATTTAACATTTGGTGCAATAGTATATTTATCCTTTTTAGGGTTCTGACAATCTTTATGACTTATATCCTTATCTATCCTTGCTAATCCTGTTGCAACCGCATGTGTTTTAATTGGAAATTTACTATCCCAACTTTCAGATAAAAGGGTTGTAATTAGTCCGCCAAAACTATGACCAACGATTATTACAGATTTCAGATCTTTATTTGATTTTATTAAAGTTTTTAAGTTTTTTGACATGATATCGTGAATAGTTAATGGGCACTCATTCCACTTATACCTATAGAACCACATTGGTACGCCACTTTTAGATAATTTTAAAATTGGTGTAACCCATTCAAAACCTTTAGTGTCCCATTTTTTAGGATAGAAGCCGTGAACTAATATTATTCCAATTGTAGAATCTAGATAATCAAAACCGTTGATTTTATGAAAACCTACTGATCTATTTATTAGATATTCATCATAATTGGATTTGTCTACGGATAATTTTGACAATGAAATCGTTTTTTTATCATGCCCAAAGCAAACCCCAAGCAATAAAATGATGAATAAATATTTTTTCATTTATTCTTGAATTCGTTTCTAATCATTTCCCTAATACCTGTCACATCACCAAGTGTATTCTTGTATCTTTCATGCATCCTTTTGCTATTAAGGTGTTTAGAGCAGGCAAAAAACTTCAATTTAGAATTATTTGGATTTTAATAATATTAAACATGCTTTTTTTTAAAACGTTTTTATTGACGGGTTTGGTTAATGCTCTTAATTATTCCTAGTATTGGAAAAGAACTGCCATATAACCTGATCAATATTTTTACCATTCACACTCAAATTAAACCAGTCATGTCCTCCATTAATGATTTTATAATGCTCCAAATACGAAAGATCATTTAAGCCAAAATATTCATAGTGATCAATATTATTATTATTACCATCTACAAAATTTTTAATATTCGTTGAATCAGATTGATGGTGATTTGACCAATAATGCAGTGCGCTATCAACTGATAAATAATAGTCATTTATTCCATTGTAAGGCCGTGAATTATCCGCAGTTCCATTTATTAAAAAAATTCCAGTGCTTTCTTGTGGTTGACATAAGCTATCAGACTCCAGCGACATTAATCCAGATACTGGAGCTGCAGCGGAGATTCTACTACTTAAATAACAAGCTAGCGAAATTGATATATCTCCTCCATTTGAATAGCCGCAAGCATATACCTTTTCTAGATCAATATTATAGTTTGAAGAAATATCATCGATTAAAAAAGATATAAAACCAATATCATCAGTAGTGCCCTTGCTTCCCTCAGTTGCGATCATTGAGTTCCAATATGAAATACCGTTTAGGTACGAACCTTGCGGATATGCAACAATAAACCCAGCGGTATCAGCCACCTGATCCATTTTAGATAGGTACCTCTGACCTGTAGCTGTTCCACTACCACCATGAAAATTAAATACCAACGGAACAGGAAGATTGCCACTGTAAGAGCTTGGGACATGTAATATATATTCCCTATCAAGCCCATCATATTCGATTATGATTGCATTTTCATTGCTGATTATACCTTTATCCCAATTGTCTTTTTCTTTAGTGAATTCTAACGAGCAAGAGAAGAGAATTAATAAAGATAATATGGTTAGTATATATGCTTTTTTCATAGATACAAAATTACATTAATCATTTAATAATACGTATGAGTTTTTAGAGAGTAGTGTGTATTGATGTGACTCTCAAAGTCTTAATAGAAAAATCCTTAGAAAAAAAATAAAGTCTTTTTTTAGGCGTTCTTTTAATTCCAATCAGATGTTACTTTCATCAAAATTGTAATAGTACCAGTAGCCATGCTACTCACATCTAATACATGTTGACCAGATAAGCTATAAGAATAAAATTGACTGTAATTTGTAGCAACCCTACTAACTCCATCATTTAGCCATATTTCCCAATAGCTATTATCTGCAAAATGCTCAGCGGTACTTGGTATACTAGATTGGTTACCAATATTCACTTTTCCTATGCTTACGCTACCATTATCACCAACATAATTAACAACTCTAATAATTTCAAATAAAAACCAATCATTGTTATGTCCAATTAATTCGTCTATATCTAATGGACTAGGTATTGATACCCCCCAATCTGAGTCTATTTCACCAACAGATATATCAAAAGTCACTTCCATATATTTAGAGCTAACACCTGGACCATCGCCTAAATCAGGTAAATTTGTTAAATCATTGTAATCATTTGATAGTGCAACAGCACCAAGGCTACTTGTAGGTGTATAACCGACTACAAAATGCGCTGTGTCTGAATGTATTGCTGAAAAACTTGATATAGATGAATCTGAAAATCCTGCGAACGTGCTACTATCTGCATATATAGATGACATTGAATTCAAACTCACTAATGATGAATCTGAGTATATAGAATGTATTGATTCACCTACAAAAACTGCTGTATCTGCGTAAACTGATACCATAGAGTTATAAGAGTAAACGCTTGTATCTGATTGCGTAGCATAATTTGCATGTATTGCTTGTCCAGCACTTCCACTATACATGCTTGAATCTGAGTAAGTTGAATGTGTAGATTGATAACTAAAACCGCTTGTGTCTGAATAACCAGCATACATTGCACTACCAGCCATTGGAGCATTCATAGCAACCATTGCAGTATCCGCATAAATGGCATGTTGAGATTGCCATGCAAACATGGAAGAATCAGCACGCATTGAATAGTTAGAACTGTCAGCAACTTGAGCTCTACCAGATATAGCTGCAAAATTTGAAGCTATCGAAAAAGGCACTGATGTAAAGGTCGTTCTTGGTGTTAATACTTCTTCACCAACTTGAACTTCCAATTCTGCATTACCAGGTATTATAGCTGGTAATTCTTCAACAGAGCCTAAGACCTTAGAAAAAAGTCCATTTGCAACAAACACAGATTGAGTTTCTTCCCAAATGTTTATCTCAACACCTTGTAATGATGGGAATATAATTCTAAATGTTAACTCATACTCTCCATCTTCATAGATTGTACCATCTGAACTAGATAATACGCCCTGAAAAGATAGATTCATTGGAACGGAATTTTCTAATACCTGAGCTGAGATAGTTGTTATAAAAAGTGCAATAATTAATAGTAGCTTTTCCATGGTTTTCTCCTACTGTAAAAAAGTTATTTTTTGTGTGTGAATTTTTGAATCGTACCGCATAGCAATAAGGTAAATACCACTAGGTATCTGTTTACCACCATTACTAAGCCCATTCCATCTAAACCTATATTTACCAGCTTGCTTAAACGATTCTGTATGCTTGAACACTTGATTACCCAAAAGATTATAAATGAAAAATTCCATTTCACTTTCTTTAGGTATTTCAATATCTAAATTAACCGTTGGATTAAAAGGGTTAGGATATGCCTTTGATAGTGAAAATTCAGTAGGTAATACGTCATTTTCTACATCAAGGGTAATAGATTGAACCCCACCCCAGAATCCAGCATTTAAACCAACATTATCAGATTCAAACTTTTGAAAGAATGTTTGTCCCAATGTCCCTTTTAAGACATCGTTTTGAACAAACCCTGATGATATTGTTGGTTGAATTAGTTTGGTGTTTTGGGCAAGGGCAATCGTAAATGCGTAAGATAGTATTATTATTTTTAAAAACATGACTTCCTTTTACTGATTATTGAAATAAAATATT
Organism: uncultured bacterium; assembly: GCA_938092125.1. GTDB lineage: Bacteria > Fidelibacterota > Marinisomatia > Marinisomatales > UBA1611 > TMED80. The sequence continues at coordinate 6,024 of CALKMQ010000107.1, read as the reverse complement.
TAAACAATATAATGCAAATATAAATGTTATGCTTAGATGATCGTGTCCCTGGAATTGGTTCTCGCTTTTAGTGTTTTATGATAATTGGTGATAAAGGAGGTAAAATGAACTACTCCATTCTGAAAATTTATACTTGGCAGTGCTTTGATATTCATCCATAAAACTTTTCAATTGATTCTCAATATCAAATTTTTGCCCAAAGCCAAAACCAACCAATAAAACGATGAATAGATATTTTTTCATTATTTCAACAGTAACATCTTCTTAGTCTGCCTAAACTCGCCTGCTTGTATTGTATAAAGATATAGTCCTGAGGATACTGGCTCATTTCTCTCATTAGTGGCATTCCATTGGACAGACTTAAATCCTGCTGTTTGAGAGTCATTTATAAGCGTTTTTACTATCCTTCCCACCATGTCATAGATAGTGATATTAACTAATCCATCTTCTGGCAAATTGTAGCGTAGAGATGTAATCGGATTGAATGGATTGGGATAGTTATGATGAAGTGTAAATAATTCAGGTATTAATTCTTCATATATTATTGACACTTGAATCTGATCATCTTTAATACACCTAACGCAATTGCCATCTGCTCGATCTCTATTACCCATCTGTGAATTACTTTGCCCTATCCCAAGAACCCTCGACAATGTCCCATTTCTTGTACTAGTTCTATAACCTGAAAATGTACCTATATTGCCAATCGCTCCATTCATTCTACTTCGAGCTCCAGCCAAAGGTAATTTTAATGGAGAATTAAATGCGCCATCAGCATCATTAGAGCTCCAGGTTAACCTTTCTTCTTCAAATTCATTTTCTGTGGGTAATCTAAAACCTTCAGGGCAAGGATTATTAACCCCGAATAAGCCCTGCCATAGACTATCGTTGGGTGGAAATCGCCAATCTGAATCTGCTAAAATAAAATATGAATGACCAGCTGTATCTGAACTTGATGTAGTATTTATGGTTGATGAATTTCTTTCCTCATGTCCATCTGAAGACCTACCCCATTGATATAAGCTACCAAAGGAGGCTGTATCAGTAGTTGAAGTAGCTACTTGAATAGCTCCTAAATTTCTATCCATCCATCTTCTACCGGTTATAGGATTATATACTGTCTGTATTAAAGAATTACAATTAGTGGTGTCTTGCTCCCCTATAATTTCTTCAATGCATTCTAAGTATGGTGGACAAAATTGATTATTACCCAATATCAAATATCCACTAAGAAAAGGATTCCAATTACAAATACCCTCAGGCATTGCAGATAACTGATTATTACTTAAAAATAACATATTAAGGTTTATTAAGTTTCCCAAAGTGGCTGGGACATCTCCACTTAGCTGATTTTCACTTAAAAATATGCTAGTCAGGTTTGTTAAATTACCAAATTCAGAAGGAATTTCACCTGTTAAATTATTTCCATCAAGAGCTAAATAAGTTAGATTAGTTAAGCTCCCAATAGATGGCGGGATTTCACCAGTTAATTGGGTTAGACCTAATGATAATACGGTTAAATTAGTAAGGTTTCCTATTTCTAAAGGTATCTCCCCAGTAATTTCATTATTAGATAGATATAATGATGTTAGATTAATCAATTGACCAATATCTGAACTGATTTCCCCCTCAAGACTATTATTTGATAAATCTAAAGAAGTAGTTTCATTGATTGAATAACACCCTGAAGGCATGCATCCATTACTCCAGCTAAAATTATTGCAATCGCCCCATCCTAGGTCAACTTCGCCTTCATCACAAACAATTGCATCAAAAAGACTTGATAAGGGGTATCTAAAAACTCCACTTGAATGTGTAGCCGCAATGATATAGTTCTCACTTATTTCAAGATCAAAGATGGTAAGATCTGACAGTCCACTATTCAAATCTGTCCAACTATCTCCATTGTCTATGGTATAGTACACACCAGAACCTGTTGATCCTGCAACCAATAAATCATCATTGTAACCAAACCCTCTAAAAGCAGCACTGGCAATACCATTATCTAACAACTCCCAGTTTGCTCCAAAATTTGTTGATCTAAAAACTCCAGTACCTATCTCACCTCCAGCAAAAAGAACATTACCATAGCTTTGAATAGCTCTGAAAGTTGAAGATGAGACTCCATTCGTTAATAAAGTCCAATTCTCTCCCCAGTCTATGCTCTTATATAAACCATTTCCATTAGTCCCAACAAAAAGTGTGTCTCCGATATTTGTCACACACCTAACATCTATCCCTGTAAGTCCTGCGGGATCCCAATTCTCCGCCATATCGGATGAAATAGAGACACCAAATGGACCAACATGAACCAAATATTCATTAACACTTAATATGCCGTGAGATAATAAACTCCCTAACCCATTACTCTTGGATAACCATGTCTCTCCATTATCTTCCGTTCTAAAAACACCTTGAGAAGTACAATTATATATATACAAACTGTCATGGGTGAATCCTCTCGTCGGGCCATTAGAGTCGTTACCATTATTTGAATAAGTATAGGTCATGCCCTCATCAATAGAAACATAAGCACCCGTTGCCCCTCCCGCAAAATGATATTCTCCTTTTGACATAAGGGCTTGCATATCAAGGTTCTCAGTTCCTGATGCTTGTTCCCATTGCCCAAAACAAACCCCAACCAATAAAACGATGAATAGATATTTTTTCATCATTTCAACAGTACCATCTTCTTGGTCTGCTTAAACTTCCCTACTTGTATCGTATATAGATATAATCCTGCTGATACAGGCTCATTTCTATCATTAGTGGCATTCCATTGGACTGACTTATATCCTGCAGTTTGAGAGCCATTTACAAGCGTTTTAACGATCCTTCCCATCATATCATAGATAGTAATATTTACTAAACCATCATTTGGAAGATCGTAACGTAGAAACGTGACTGGATTGAATGGGTTAGGGTATGCATTTTTTATAAAAAATTCTTTTGGGCTTATTGATCTTAAAATAGTCATATGGTATATTTTATTGTCCATCCAATCTAAACGATCAGAGGTCCATGACTTTAAATATTCGACTTCTTGTTCGTAAGTGTCAAATACGAAATAGTTGGGCCAAACGTACGTTCCAAGAATAGGCCATTTTAAAAAATTTCGCCCAACTGCATCGCCAAGAACATTTACCACACTATCAATGATTCCATTAATATGCTCTTCAGAAAATATATTTGATCTAAGTTCGGTATAACGTTCAGAAACTTTAGCTTGAAAATTCTCGTCTTGCCATAATAGTTTCCACCAAAATGACATTTGATCTCCTCCTTCAGAGTTATTTTCTAATAACCAATTATTAACTTCCCATGTTTGGCCATAATCGCAATTCCCATACCCATGGTTGAAATCCCAGATTGGTCCCGCAGTAAGTTTATTATCAACACTTTCTTTATCTTTATATATATAGGTACTTAGTCGATATGCATCAACATTTTTTGCCATTTCTTGCAGTAATATAAAATCAACGAATGATTCTACATCCATTATTGATGGATAACCAATATCTTGCTCAGCATAATTATCCATCGACATTATGTTTTCAAAATTGTAAATATAATTCATTATATAATCTTCTTGCTCCGGTGCAATGTCGCTCGGTTTAGGATAATGATAATTATATGTTATCCCATCGATATTACTTTGAAAACCGCCAATATTATCTCCTGAATCATACCAGTCAAATTTTAAAATATAACCTCCGGTTAAATCATCTCCACTAATTTCATCAGGTTTTAATTTTGATATATTTACCCTGTTATCGTCTCGTTTTATTTTCTCCATTAAAACATATACACCTTCATATTCGTCATTTAGATAAAGTTCGATTAGTTTTGTTTTTGGTGCGTATCGACCAAGGTCATTTGATAGTTGATAGGCTAAAATATTCCTAACCAAACTCTTGTCTTGCCAAGGTGCGTATAATACCCAATCATTTTCCTCTGGCATACCTAATAAACTAACATTATTATTTTCTCCATCTTCATCAACAGTCTCAAAACGGTATGGTTTTTTATCATTCCATTGGGATGAAGTTCCTTTCCTCTCGATAGTTATGTGCCCATCATAACCATTGTAATTATTATCAACATGATTAATGCCTGATGCATTATTTATTATACCCATATATGCATCTATCCTTGGTTCATCCACTATCTCATTACCATACGTGTCGATCTTTAATATTGGCAAATTAGAAGTACCAAAAATAAGAGGCTCTCTAAACCATTCTGGTGGTTCAGAATAATAGATTGATGAATCTGTAATGCCAAACGTGAGAAAAAAGTTTCCAGACATATCTGAAGAAGAAGTACCAAAATTATGAACCTGGATAGCAAAAACATTTTGTCCATTTGTTAAAATATTACTAAGATCAATCGAATCAATTGTAATTACTTCGGGATATCCACCTGAGTATAAAGAAGCTTCATGGTCATAGTGGGTAGTCGAATTATATGGTACAACCATACCAAAATCTGAAAGGTTATCAGACCTTCCAATTTCATGACCATTTAAAAAAGCTACAAAACCATCATCATAATCAGCGTTAATTATGGCTTTAGATAATTTTGATAAATCATTAATATTAAATGATTTTCTAAAATAAATAGATATGGCTTGGTCAAGAACTGTACCATCATCATTATCTCCGTATCCAAACCCTCCCACACCTTCAAGCCAATTAGTATCATCAAATTCAATAGTGTTCCAAATGTCATTTAATTCATTATCTGGTACACTATATTTCCATGTATCGCCAGAAAAAATAGCCGTTTCCCAATGATCTTGAGCAAATGATAATGAAGATAAAACAATTAAAAAAAAAATCATATTAGAGCAAATTTAAATAAAAGAATTAACAATAAAAAATTTCTGGGCAATAACATATATAATCTACCCATTTATATCTCATTGCGTGGGGGGGGTATGGATATTTAGGATGAATGGTGTATGCGTGTTCCTCACAAGGTGTTAATTAGAAAATCCCTTAGTAAAAAAAACAATGGATTAACAATCTATCAACTTTCTTTAAAAAAACATTTTAACTTTTAAATTTTTTATATCTACATACTTTCGATATGCTTTTTAATGTTATTAACAGTTTTTTTCATATCAGAACCATTATAAGCTTTTAAAAAAGGAAATCCTAAATTAGCCAATCCTTTTCCTTGAAAATCTATTACATATTTTAAACCTGTATTTTCGCCATCTTCATATAAATGCCATGACTCGTTCCAATAATTAGCTGGCCAACTGGTTTCAATAAGTTTAGTTTTTATCGTTTTTGATGGCTCTACAAAGGTAACTTCTGATTTACCATAGTTTTTACCTTGAGTGACAAAAACAATTGATCCAACCTTAGCCTCTCCAGGAGGTGTAATTGATGCACTATCAAGAGCTGAGTAATTATGAATATCACCAAGTCTACTTACAACTTTCCAAACATCTTCCTTCGAGGCGTCTATAGAAACCGTCCTATATTGTGTTGCCTTACAGCTTATTAAAAGAAGAGCTATAATTGAAATACAAAAATTTTTCATAACATGACCTTTTTTTATTTAATTGATAATATCTAAAATTATTTTAATAGTACCCCATTCACAACCCCAAAACCCAACTAATAAAACGATGAATAGATATTTTTTCATATTAAAGCAAATTTAAATAAAAAAATTAACAATAAAAAATGTCTGGACAATAACATAGATGCCCTACCCATTTATGAATCGTTGGGTATGGGGGCGTGTGTATCCCACAAAAGTGTATCCCACAAACGCATATATTTGAATATGTGTGATAAGATTTGATAAAAGAAAGCCCCCGAGATTATCGAGGGCTTTAGACGAGATAGTTGGTATTATCTTTAGTACGCCTTACAAGTTTGTAACTTGTATGCTTATGCTCCGGAGGCATAGGGTTTATGTCTGTATCTTCTCATATTATGTGAGATAGTTACTAACACTACCTTTAATGCCCTCCAAAACCGTGTCCTCCATTGCCATTTTAGGCAT